>DEYT01000141.1:809-3877 GCA_002364975.1 Opitutia bacterium UBA3151
TTTACCAATCTGGTGAATGTGGATGGGGGAACTTCTGCCTGGCAGTCGGCAGGTCTTCCGGTTGTGGAAGGGAAGAAAGTGATGTCGCTCGAAAGACAGGTACGGATCGCGGCGGGTTCCTTGGTGGTAATCGGGGTGATCGTCGGCCAGTTTGTTCATCCGTCCGGATTCGGGCTGTCCGCATTGATTGGGGCGGGACTGGTATTTTCAGCCGTCACCAACACCTGTGGCATGGGAATGCTGATTGCGAAAATGCCCTGGAACCGGACCTAGGCCGATCTACCAGACTTCCACCGGTCCCTTGGGGACAGCGATGGCTTTTCTTTGTTTGGATTGATGCTCCTCATCTTCCAGCATGAAAGAGGCAACCATGGGAGACATTTGGTAACGGGGAAGCAATTCGCCGGATTCATCAGTGAATTGGGTGCGCCAGTCAAGGTATTCAGCAAGGACTCGTTCAAAATCCTCCCGGGAACTGATTCGAACTACTGCAGTGTTAAAGGGTTTGACCGGCCCGAAACGTTTGGAGTACCAGGGTGCGACTTTTCGGAACTGGAGGGAGCCCCGGTCTTCCCCAAAAACTTCAACCATCAGGTCATAATGCCTACACATGACCCGAATTCTTTCTTGAAAGCTGGGTTCCGGAGGGAGGATACCGGTTTCCAGGTATTGTTGGGTGTGCAGGAAAATCCAGGGGTTGTAAAAAGCTCCCCGTCCCGCGGATACCCCATGGCACCCGGTCTTTTTGATCATATGCTTTGCTGCTTCGGGGGTGGTGATATCTCCATTACCGATTACTGGAATACTGGACACTCCTTCTACCACTTTGCGGATACCTTCCAAGTTGACCACGCCCTCAAACCCTTGGGCCCGGGTACGACCATGAACAAAGATTGCGGAAACACCGGCTTCCTCCAACGCCCGGGCAAGATCCGGGGCGGTGAGGTTCTGGTCGTCCCAACCGAGCCTCATTTTGGCGGTGATCGGAATATCTACCGCTTCAACCATGGCACGAATCAGCTCCTGTGTCTTGGGGAGCTCGTTCATCATGCTTGCTCCACCTCCGGTTTTGGTGACCTTGGGAACCGGGCAGCCCATATTGACATCAATCGAATTGACTCCGTGCTCCTGTAAAATAATCGATGCATCCCGCATCTCCTCTTTGACTCCGCCAAACAACTGAACGGAGAGCGGGCTATCCAGTTGGTTGGATTCAATCAGTTTCAGGGCCTTGGGATTTTGCTCAATAAGGGATCGGGCATTGACCAGATCGGTGGTGCATAGATCAACCCCTCCGACTTCGCGGATGACTAAGCGGAAGGGCAGGTTGGTGTAGCCAGCCAGGGGAGACAGAAAAAGATTTGATTTCAGCTGGAGATGACCAAGTTGGAACATGAGTTTGGAGTATAAATCAGTACAAAGAAATTTCAATACAACAACCACACGGATGGGGTTCCCAAAAAAAACCATCTTAAGGGGGTGTAGTTTGCTTGGAAAAAATGGAAGAGATGATTACTTTAGGGATTAATGAATAGTCTTGGTATAGGCAAAGTTTGGAAATGGGCTTCGCTTTGCGTAGGTCTAGTTGTTGGATTCAATCAAGCTTATTCCAGAAGTGAAACCTTGGTAATGGATTCATTCCAAAAACACTGCGTGGAGTGTCATGGTTTGAAAGGAAAAGTAAAGGGGCAGGTAGATCTGCTTGCGTACACCGGGGCGGAAGATATCAAAAAAAATCCCGAGCTTTTACAAAGGGTACTGGAGGTAATCGACTTTGGGGAAATGCCTCCGGAGGAAAAAGAACCAATCCCTACCAAAGACCAACAGGTTCTGGTTACAGAATTGAAGAAAATGCTGACGGATACGGTTTCTTCCCAGGAAGAGGGAGTGGCTGCCCCCATCCGAAGGATGACCCGTTTTCAATATGCCAATGCCGTAAAGGATTTATTAGATTTAAAGGTAGAAGTCTTTCCCTTACCTGAAAAGATGATGCGGGACCGGTCTGGATATTTTAAACCGGCAACCGGCAAAATGCCGGCGAAGATGACGGTAAGCAGTCGAGCACTCGGGAAGTCCGGTCTGATTGAGCCGAGAATGGATGGGGTGGCTCCTTTTCCACAGGACCTACGGGCAGAGCATGGTTACGATACGCAGGGGGATCACCTTTCTCTTTCCCCCCTGCTGATGGAGGATTTCTTCCGGTTGAGTCGGAGTATTGTGAAGAGCCCTTCGTTTAATCCAAAAAATGTAGGGGTGTGGAAAAAATATTTTGAGGAGCCTCAACCGGAGGTTAACCAGATGGTCGAGTTGAAGACTCGGTTGCGAGGTCTGCTGACTTTAGCTTTTCGCCGACCAGTTGAGGATCGAACCTTTCAGAAATATTTTTCCTATGCTAAGCAGCAAATGGATAACAGCCTTGGAGTGGGCGAAGTAATGAAGGAAATATTATCTGCAATTCTGGCATCTCCGCGTTTTCTTTACCTTTATGATCAGGATGGGAAAGAGAATACAGACCTAAAGTCTAGTCAAAATTTGGACTTGGTAACACGACTCTCTTTTTTTCTCTGGGGCAGCCTGCCAGATGAGGAGCTTCTGCAAATTGCGAAAAAAGGACATCTTGCTGAGGAAGAGCAGTTAAGGAAGCAAGTAGACCGGATGCTTGCCGATAATAAAATGAAAAGATTTTGTGATTCCTTTCCTACTCAGTGGTTGCAGTTGGACCGGATTATTTCAGCGGTGCCCGATGAGAAGAAATATAAGGATTTTTATTATGCTGCCCCGTTATACCGTACGACCATGGATATGATGATGGAACCCCTTCTGCTTTTCGAAACCGTACTGGTGGAGAACCGTTCCATTTTGGATTTAATTGATTCAAACTTTACTTACCGATCTTCCCGCTTACGTAAGTGGTACGGGGAGGAACCTGGAGGGAAACTCAGCGGTCCCGTATCTATGGCATTTCAAAGGCAGTCTTTGGAAGATCGTCGTCATGGCGGGGTGATCACAAATGGGGCAGTGATGACGATGACATCCGGTCCGTTGGAAACGAAACCGATCACCCGGGG
>DEYT01000001.1:0-5785 GCA_002364975.1 Opitutia bacterium UBA3151
AGCCTAACACCGGAGACTTTTTCTTTCTATGGAAGAAAGGTTCGATTGATGGCCCCCCCCGCTCACGGGCCGAACTCATTAAGATGAGCAACGAACCCGCCTTTGCCTCTTGGGAAGTCTCCCCTCTCGGTAAGGCTGCCGACCGAGTTCCTGCTTCATCCATCGTAGATTCTGCAGAGAAAATCATTCATCCATCGCGGATCATTTTGGAGGTTGTCGACAGCCCTTCTGCCTCCTTGCTTCAATTCATCGAAGAGAATGGTTATGAATTAAACCGGGAATTCCCCGAGCAGGACCTGATTAAAAAAGCAATCAGCGGACTCTTCCTTGGAATGGGTGGTATCGGTGGCCTGCTTTCTCTCTTATCCATCTCCACCTTCGCCACAAGTTACCGCCTGGTGGTTACCAGAGCAGCCGAGCATGCCCGTAACTTACTCTTGCTTGGCTTTTCCCGCAACCAAGTTAGTCAAATTTTCTTTTCCCGATTCCTTCGTCTCTTTTTTTGGGTGCTGGGGGGCTCTTTTATCCTAGGTCATGCAACCAAGTATTTCTTTTTAATAAAAGCTGCTCAGATCAACCTCTCGTTCCCCTCTGGCTTTTCCCCGGAAAGTCTTATTCTGCTTGGTGTTTATGGAGTCTTATTCTGCTGGATAAACAAAAAAGTGATTGAACAATCAGTCATCGATCTGATCCGATAAAGTAAATTTCATGAGGTGCCCGATTGGATCGGCTTTTCTATTAGATGAAACTCCACACTAGTTTTCTTTTATCCAAGTCACTCCAATTCCACCTCTGTATCTGAATATGATCCATGGTTTTCTATCATTTATGGTTGAGATACCAAGGTCTTTAAGGCAGCAAATTGGTCAACAACCAAAGAAGATTTTTTGGCTAAATGTAAACCTTATTACAGCACATGGATTCAAGAAAACAATATGAAGTAAGTTACCTCAAAACCTAGCCCACCTTCATTACAAGTTCGTCATCCTTGACCGAAAAAGCAACCGCACTCCCCTCCTCCACTTCCCCGGCAACTAGGGCACGGGCAAGTTGGGTCTCTACTTGTTTCTGTAAAAATCGTTTCAATGGACGGGCACCATAGGTTGGATCGTATCCTTTCTCCCCGATCCATTTTCTTGCCGCATCGCTAAATCCAACGCATACCTTTCGATCCTCGAGACGTTTGTTTAGGCTAGTAACCAGTAGATCGACAATCTCGGTAATTTCCTCTAATGAGAGGGGTTTGAAAAGGACGGTATCGTCAATCCGGTTAAGAAATTCAGGGCGGAAATGATCCCGTAAATCCGCCATTACCGATTCTCTTGCAGATTCAGAAATTTCATTATCGATCAAGTTATCCTGTAAATAACGACTGCCCACATTCGAGGTCATAATCACCACCACATTCTTAAAGTCTACGGTACGGCCCTGAGAATCAGTCAGGCGGCCGTCATCCATCAATTGAAGTAAAACATTAAAGACATCGGGGTGAGCCTTTTCAATCTCGTCGAAAAGAATAACTGCATAGGGCTTACGCCGGACGGCTTCCGTGAGTTGCCCACCTTCTTCATACCCAACATATCCAGGAGGAGCACCGATCAGGCGGGCAACGGAATGCTTCTCCATGTACTCGGACATATCGATACGAACCACATTATTTTCACTATCGAACAGGCTCTCGGCAAGGGTCTTGGCAAGCTCAGTCTTGCCCACTCCCGTCGGTCCAAGAAAGAGAAAAGAACCAATCGGGCGATTGGGATCCTTGATACCTGCCCTTGCTCGCATGATCGCTTCCGATACTGCATCTACTGCTTCGTTCTGGCCAATCACCCGTTCATGCAAAATACTTTGCAGACGCAATAATTTCTCCCGTTCACCCTCGATTAATTTGGTAACCGGCACCCCGGTCCAACGGGCAACAATATCAGCAATTTCCTCCGCGGTGACTTCCTCCTTGAGAATGGAATCTTCCTTCTTCTCCATCTTTTCAAGAGCTTCGAGTTCTGCCTCCAGTGTGGGTAATTTTCCATGTTTGAGCTCGGCAACGAGGTTCAAATCGTAAGCCCGTTCTGCCCGTTCCATTTCCGCACGCATTGAATCAATCTGTTCACGAAGGACTCGGACATCATCGATTCCCTTGCGTTCATTTTCCCATTTTCTCTTGATGGTTTCCATCTTATCTCGGGTGTTACCAAGTTCCTGACGCAAAGTTTCCAGCCGATCCTTACTACCCTTATCTTTTTCCTGCTTTAACGCGGTTTCTTCAATCTCTAGCTGGAGCACACGGCGACTGATTTCGTCAAGTTCGGCAGGCATACTGTCCAATTCAGTCCGAATCATCGCACAAGCCTCGTCCACCAAATCAATGGCTTTATCGGGAAGAAAGCGGTCAGAAATATAGCGGTTGGAAAGAACCGCTGCATTCACCAGAGCTTCGTCCCGAATATTGACTCCGTGGTGAATTTCAAAGCGTTCACGCAAGCCGCGAAGAATGGAAATGGTATCGTCCACATCCGGTTGATCCACGAGCACAGTCTGAAAGCGGCGCTCGAGGGCCGCGTCCTTTTCAATGTGTTGACGATATTCATTCAAGGTAGTGGCACCAATACAATGAAGTTCGCCCCGGGCAAGCATCGGCTTTAACATATTGCCTGCATCAATCGCACCCTCCGTTTTACCCGCACCCACGATGGTATGCATCTCGTCGATGAATAAAACAATCCGGCCTTCTGCTTTGCTGACTTCGGTCAAGACGGCTTTGAGCCGTTCCTCGAATTCCCCTCGGAATTTTGCCCCCGCCAGCAGGGACCCCATCTCCAAAGTAAAAATGGTTTTATTCTTCAACCCTTCGGGAACATCACCCCGTACGATTCGCTGGGCCAGTCCTTCCACG
Source organism: Opitutia bacterium UBA3151 (assembly GCA_002364975.1). Lineage (GTDB taxonomy): Bacteria > Verrucomicrobiota > Verrucomicrobiia > Opitutales > Seribacteraceae > Seribacter. The sequence continues at coordinate 2,894 of DEYT01000001.1, forward strand.
ATCGCGGTTTTTCCCACTCCCGGTTCACCAATCAGTACCGGATTGTTTTTGGTCTTACGGGACAGGATACGTATGACCCGACGAATTTCGGCATCGCGACCAATTACAGGATCTAATTTTCCAGCTTTTGCTTGTTCAACTAAATCAATCCCATACTTTTTAAGGGCCCGAAAAGAATTCTCGGGTGTTTTAGAACTTACTTTTTGCCCACCCCGAAGGTTGGTCAGAGTTTCTTTGATCTTCTTCTCCGAAAGTTCGAAGTTCTTAAGAAATTGTTTGAAAGTGGCGGGTTTTCCCACCGCTGCCAGTCCCAGCAATAAGTGCTCGGTGCTGATGTAATCATCCTGCATATCATGCGAAATCTGTTGCCCTTTTTCAACCGCTTCGGTTAAGGGTGCGGAGGCATAAGATCGGGCGGTGTTCACATCACCTGCAATCTTGGGTAAGTTTTTTAATTCACGCTGTAATGCGAGTTGGATCGGTGCGGTTCCAATTCCAATCTCTTCTAACAGGGCAGGCACAATTCCATTCTCCTGAGCCATCAAAGCGGATAGGAGATGCCAAACTTCCACTTCTTGCTGCCCATTGCGCCTGGCCACTTCCGACATTTCACGAATGGCGGAAATTCCAAGCTCGGTGAATTTTTCTGGATCAATATTCATGAGAGTTTAAGTGCAGGATGCGTTCCGAAAATTCAGGGAAAAAAGATCTCCCCATCGAATCCAGTAAAAGCCTTATACTACTGTATAATAGGGTCTTGCGAAATATTATTTAATCTTTCCCAATGGGACAAAGTCCGAAGATTTTTCCTCAATAGAGTCATTTTGGCTCAATATTGCTCTTTTCTAATTCCGTTCTCGATCAAATGAAAAGGAAAGGCTACTTTTCTTTCCTTTATTCCAATCAATAAAATCATGCACCCATTTAGATTATTCAATTCAAGCGTAGTTTTACTTTGATGAAACTAAAAGAGCGTGTCGCATTTATAGATCAAAAGTTGGAGGAACTATATCCGGACCCACCAATCCCACTCGATCATGTGGATCCCTACACTTTATTGATCGCCGTTCTTTTATCCGCTCAATGCACAGACGCAAGGGTAAACAAGGTGACCCCTGCTCTCTTTCAACTTGCTTCCACTCCTGAAGAAATGGCTCAAAGATCGGTTGATGAAATCAATGCAATTGTAAGACCTTGTGGCTTAGCGCCAAGAAAAGCTAAGGCGATTCACGAGCTTTCTCATCTGCTTATTAAACGGCATAAGGCTCAAGTGCCGGAGTCTATGGATGCACTGGAAGCCCTTCCAGGAGTGGGTCATAAAACCGCTTCTGTCGTGATGGCACAGGCATTTGGGGTCTCCTCTTTTCCCGTTGATACCCATATTCACCGCCTTGCCCAACGCTGGAAATTAACCAATGGAAAAAGTGTGGCTCAAACCGAGAAAGACTTGAAGCGCCATTTTGTAGAAGACAGATGGAATTCCTTACATCTACAAATTATTTACTACGGACGCGAGTATTGTCCGGCTCATGCCTGTCACGGCTTAGCATGTCCCATTTGCAAAACTTGTTTCCCGGAGCGAAAAAATAAGGTCCAGAACCGGAAGGCTTAACCAGCATTAACAAATATCTTAGGTCGCTCGGACTTTAAGCGCTTGATGGCGTCTTCACTAATTCCACAGTTAAATAAATATACTTCCCTCAAACTTTGGATAGCCGATAAGGTATCCACAATGGAGTCTTCAAGTTTTACATTGATTAAATTTAAATGCTCCAGTTTTTCCATGCTTTTCAGCTTCGAAGCACCGGAGACGGAAATTGCGGATGAACCTTCCAAATTTAATTTTCGAAGATTTACCAGCTTGGTAATTGAATTTATTCCCTCATCGGTGATTTTGGAATTTGGAAGATCCAATGAAACCACATGGTTCGCAATCGGCATCAAAGTCTCTAACTCATCATCCTCCATCGGAGGATCCGCTGGTGCTATGATCTGTAAGCCTTTGTCGTTCTCAATCGGAAGAATTCTAATACCTGACCGACGAAGAGTTTGAAAGGAGTCCGCATCTAGTGAAATCTCATCTGCGGATTTCGGCTCTTCGGAGACGACAGGAGTGCCTTCTTTTTCCCCGATTGGTGAAGCCACTAATAGTTGATCTATAGGTAATCCAAACTTTTCAAAAATAGGACCCAATTTTTCAGGCATTGCAAAATAAGCACCGACAAGCCCACCCACCGCTAAGAGCATCATGAAGGTAAACACCATAATGGTGGATAAAATCCGGGAAACTATTCCCTTTTTTTGGGCGACATAGACCGTCTGTACCTGTGCGGCACCTTTAATCTTTCGAACTTTTTTTCCGCCCTCTTTCGGGGTCACTTTTGGTTTGGCCTCGGAGGCCACAGAGGCCTCCACCTGTGTTGTTGGCTTGGGATTACTCTGTCCTGCCTGAACAGAAGTTGGGGCAGGTTGCGGATTAGGGACGGGAGTTTGCACATCCAGAATTTCAGTGAGGCTTTTCCACTCCGATTGTCCTTCCATCAGAGCGAAGTCACTGGGCAATAATTGTCCAGCGTCCAGATACTGCTTCGCCTGCTCCAGCGAGTAAGGACCAAAAGTTTGCCCATCCCTAGAAACAAAAATGTTCATTTTTTTCTATCACTCATCCGCAACCTTTAAAAAGTTATTGATAGAAAATCACAATCTCGAAAAGGAATGGAAAGAAAAAAACTACCTAATCGATTTTTGAAATTCAAGGCATGGATTAGATAAATTCTTGAGGCTATTGATTACGAGTAGCCCAACTCACCTTCCAATCAGAAATCGGGTAGAGGGGGCAACCCACCATCATCAGATAGAGGAGGCAATCCACCACTATCTGGTAAAGGAGGC
>DEYT01000001.1:6091-6389 GCA_002364975.1 Opitutia bacterium UBA3151
ACCACTATCTGGTAAAGGAGGCAATCCATCGCTATCTGGAAGAGGAGGTAATCCACCAGAATCTGGTAAAGGAGGTAATCCACCAGAATCTGCTTCGGGCATAGGAGGAAATCCTCCTGTATCTTCTCCAGGAAGGGAAGGAACTTCTCCATCAGATGAAGCAGGGTCAAGAGGCATGGCAGGAAATCCTTCTTCAGTTGCAGGGCTTTCTGGTTCCAGAGGTGGCAAGCTAGGGGGAAGGGAATCAACCTCTTCTTTTAAAGGAGGTATGCCAGGTTCCCCAAGAGGTTCAAAGGCA
>DEYT01000132.1:0-346 GCA_002364975.1 Opitutia bacterium UBA3151
AACATTTTTGTGCCAAGTTGAGTTCGTTTGTCTATTGCAAGCAACTAAAATCATTAACCCATACAGTATATTAACGCATATGAAGAATAATCTAATTCTCTCCGGTGTTCACTTTGATCTTAAAGAAGGCCATAAAAGCCTAGTTTCCGAAAAAATGGAAAAGATTTTTAAACACGAGGAGAAGATTATTCGAACCCGAATCGAGTTGGAACACGATTCCAAATCTTCCTCTCATGAGAATGAATTTGTCGCTAAGGGTCACCTCGAGCTAAAGGGCAGCACCATCACCATTTCTTCCGCCAGTGATAATATATTCAAGGCTATTGATGAACTGGTTGAGAAACTC
>DEYT01000132.1:536-21125 GCA_002364975.1 Opitutia bacterium UBA3151
AAATATATTTTGCATAAATATATATTTAGTGTAATTATATATATAATCTTTTAGATCCATCCATCAACCAAACCAACCCAACAAGCCATGAGATTTATTTTCCAGTCGACCACCCTATTCAGCCTACTTTTCTCTTTTCTCATAATNNATTGATGAACTGGTTGAGAAACTCGACCGTGGCCTTCGTCGCCGTTCCCGTCTCCGCAGGGTCAAAAGAAAACAAGTCTCCTTACAAGACCTCCCGGACGCCGCCTAACTACTTTACCCCACAGTATACCCCACTGGACGCTTGGTTTTCGAACCGAGCGTTTTTTTTGGCTAAATTCCAGCGATTCGTAAGACAATAAATAAATAAATAATAAATATATTTTGCATAAATATACATTTAGTGTAAATATTATGCAATCATTTACAGAACCTTTCATCAACCAAACCAACCCAAAGAACCATGAGATTTATTTTCGAGTCGACCACGGTATTCACCCTACTTTTCTCTTTTCTCATAATGAACCAGAGTCATGCGGCTCTCCATCCTGAGATGCAGAAACTGATTCCCGGTAATTTAATCGATTTAAATGGTAATCAGGTATCAAACCAAAATCTCCAAGGTAAAATAATTGGATTGTATTTTTCCGCGGGTTGGTGTCCGCCTTGCCGAAGCTTTAGTCCAGTACTCAAGGACTTCAGAAATCGAAATAAGGAAGAGTTTGAAGTGGTAATGGTCAGTGCTGACCGGAGTGGTGCAGAACAGCTCAAATACATGCAGGATATGAACATGGAATGGAGTGCCTTACCTCAAAACTCCACGGAATCATCCAATCTTTATGGCAAATATGGTGTCCGTGGCATACCAACATTAATTATTCTATCACCAAACGGAAAAACCATCTCCTCTGAAGGAAGGACGGAAGTCAATTACAACTCTGGCACCATTCTATCCAACTGGAAGAATTCTCCTGTTTATGAAAAAGTGGACAACCCCACCCCTCCCGAAGGACAACAACCTTCCACTCCTGCTACTGGAACCAATGCAAATCCGAATCCATCCTCAGCTCCCACTTTTACCCCTCCAGTTCGCACAGCCAGTACTTTGGATGAAGAAGTAAAATCACTTCGGGAAGAAAATGCCAAAAAAGACGCTTTGATCGCTGAACTTACCAAAAGAGCTGATGAATGTGAAAAACTGGCCATTGATTACAATGCCAGTTGTGCTGCAATTTCTCAGGACCTCATCGAGGCGGAAACGAAATTGGCTTCCGCACTTGCCGACAACCAAGCCCTCGAAAAACAAGCTTCGGAATGCAAACAAATCAGCGATGCCTGCAGTATGGAAATCATTCAACTCCGGGAACAACTTCAACAATTTCAATCCCTCGCCAATGCTCCCTTCTTACGAGGCTGGATTTATTCCGACCTTCATGGATGGGTCTACACCGATGAAAACATTTTCCCCTATGTTTATCTGGAATCCACCTCCACTTGGTACTTTTATGAAGTCGGATCCAGTAGCCCAGCCCGGTATTTTAATTATTCCGATCAATCCTGGGAAGTATGGAAATAGGTCAAATTAGGATCAAAATTTGCTAGATTACCTTTTAGGTCTAATCCAGATTTAGAACTTTTTACCCCAAGGCTTCCCATTTTGCTTCTTGCCACTGGTGGGCAAGAAGCATTATTTTTCTAATCGAGAGCCTTTTTCGCGTTATTTACGCACTTTCCTGCTTCTTTCGCTTTATCCTGCAGGCTAATTCCTCCATTCCTTACTCTGGAAAGCTTTCCATAGAGGGTGAAAATTTCAATCAACCAGACATCCCCTGAATGATGGCGTCATCAAGGATCTGGATGCGACCCGCTCATTTTGTCCTATCTTTGTGAAAAGATTGATCCTCAGAATAAGTTCCGCCGGGGAATTGCAGGCCCTGTACAACTTGGGGCAGTAAAACCTAAGACTGATGGGTAAGGACCCGCTTAACGATCTCATCAACCGGTGCCAATTTCCCGATTCCTTCGTAGCCACAGGCGAGTTCCCCGACCACTGGTTCGATGATTTCCACTCCCCTGCTCTTTAAAGTTTCCAGATTCTTTTGCACCGCTAAATGCTCATACATTTTTCCATTCATTGCCGGAGCGAGCAGAACCGGTGCCTTGGTCGCCAAATAAATCGCACCCAATAAATCAGGGGCCAAGCCGTTGGCATAGTTACCCACTTGTTGAGCGGTGGCGGGGGCGACCAGAAAGAGATCGACCTTGTCCGCAAGTTCTATATGTCCCGGTTGCCAGCCTTCTTCCTTCCAAAAAGAAGAAAGGACTGGATTTCGGGAAAGTGTACCAAGGGTAAGAGCAGAAATGAACTGGGTGGCGGATTCCGTCATTACCGCATGGACATCCGCCCCAGCTTTCCGCAATTCGCTGGTTAAATCTGCCGCCTTGTAAGCAGCGATCGATCCGGAAACGCCAAGAGCAATGGTCTTGCCCGCAAGTGGACCGGATGAAGATGGGGTGGATTCCGTCATGGATGAAGAAATTAATAATAGATTTTAAGAGAAACAGCAACCCAAGGGTTTCCGCTTTTCATACCCTGATGAAAAGAGTAAGATGACAATCTTTTATGCAAAAGAGCCCAATAACCAAGTACCAATCATGGGGAACGATTGATTTACCCGACCGGCAATGGCCCGGTCGGTCCATTGATCGTGTCCCTTATTGGTGCAGTGTGGACTTGCGGGACGGAAATCAGGCCCTTCCGATTCCCATGGGGGTGAAGGAGAAACTGGAACTCTTCCAACTTCTCTGCGACATTGGATTCAAACAGATCGAGATCGGATTCCCCTCCGCAGCTCAGACTGAATTTGATTTTGCCCGAAAATTAATCGATGGCGAATTTGTACCGGATGGAGTCGCCCTGCAGGTCTTGACCCAGGCACGGGAACACCTGATCAAGCGAAGTTTCGAGAGCCTACAGGGTGCCCAGAAAGCGATTGTACACCTTTACAATTCCACCTCTCCCCTGCAGAGACGGGTGACATTTGGAATGAGTAAGGAGGAGATCAAAAACATTGCGGTGGAAGGCGTACGCCTGGTCAAAAAGCTTTTACCCGAACTTCCCGACACCGAGGTACAATTGGAATATTCACCCGAGAGCTTTTCCGATACTGAAGTGGATTATGCACTGGAGGTGTGCGAAGCGGTAATGGAAGTGTGGGAACCGACCGAGAAAAATCCGATCATTTTAAACCTTCCCGCCACCGTTGAGCTCTTCACCCCGAATGTGCATGCCGATCAGATCGAATGGTTCTGCCGAAACATGCAGGAGCGAAACAAAGCGGTGATCAGCTTGCATACTCACAACGACCGGGGAACCGGTACTGCAGCCACCGAGCTGGGGCTCTTGGCTGGAGCTGACCGGGTGGAGGGTACCCTGTTTGGCAATGGGGAGCGTACCGGGAACCTTGACATCGTGACGGTTGCCTTGAACATGTATGCGCAGGGGCTGTATCCAAATTTGAATTTTGAAAACCTCGATCAGATCCGAGAAGTTTATGAGCGGACCACTGGAATGACGGTGCATGACCGCCATCCCTATGGGGGAGATCTGGTATTCACCGCTTTTTCCGGATCCCATCAGGATGCGATCAAAAAAGGAATGGACCTGCGCGAAAAAGAGGGGGATTCAGATGATACCCATTGGCAGGTACCCTACCTTTCGATTGACCCCCGTGATATTGGCAGAACCTATGAGGAAATCATCCGGATTAATAGCCAAAGTGGAAAAGGTGGGGTTGCTTATGTATTGTCCCGTGAGTTTGGACTCGATCTGCCCAAGGCGATGCATCCGGAAGTGGGAAGTTTGGTAAATGAAAAAGCAGATTCTGAATCCCGGGAACTTGCGGCCGATGAAATCTATGCCACTTTCAAGGAAGAATACCTGGAAAAGAACAGTCCCCTGGAATTGATTTCTTATGATACCAGTAAGGAAGCGGGAAAGGAAGAAATCTCCTGCACCGCATCCATTCGCCTGAATGGAGAGCAGAAAGGGGTCAGCGGTCAGGGAAATGGACCAATTAATGCCTTTGTAAATGCCTTGGAGCGGGAGGGATTAAAAGATTTTAAGTTGGTCGACTATCGTCAGCATTCGATTGGGGGAGGCTCAGCCACCGAGTCGGCTGCTTTCGTACAATTGCAGACCAAGGTGGGCCGGGTTGCCTATGGATGCGGGATCAATTCGAGCATTGAAAAGAGTGGGCTGCTCGCTCTGGTTAGTGCCTACAACCGAACGAGGTAGCCTTGTCCGGAAGCAAACCGAATTCCTCTGCCAACAGCCTCGAAGGGGTCCTCGAGCGAATTACTTTTTATAATGAGGAAAATGGATTCCTGATCGGAAAGTTAAAGGGGGGAGACAAGACTGCGGAGATTGCAGTCGTCGGGAAAGCCCCCAAAGTCCAGTGTGGGGAGACTTTGGTACTCCTCGGAAAATGGGTAAATCATCCGAAGCACGGTCGACAATTTTCCTTTGATTCATTTGAGAGCAAATTACCCGCTTCTGCCTATGGGATTCGAAAATACCTGGCCAGTGGATTAATTCATGGAATTGGCAAGACTTATGCCAATAAAATTGTGGATAAATTTGGGGCCGATACATTAAAAGTAATTTCCGAAGAATCCGGTCGATTACGGGAAGTGGAAGGTATTGGAAAAAAGAGAATAAAAAGTATTCGGGAAGCATGGGAAGAACAGAAAGCGGTGCGGGAGGTGATGATGTTTCTTCAAACTTATGGCGTCACTGATGCCCTCTGCCTGCGTCTGGTTCGAAAATATGGAAATTCTGCCAAGACGATTTTGGAAACCGATCCCTACCGCATCATCCGGGAGATTAAGGGAATCGGGTTTAAGACCGCAGATAAGATTGCCCTCAACCTTGGGCTTTCCAATAACGGGCCCGAACGGATTGAGGCAGGCATCCTCCATACCGTACAGGAAGCGGAAGATCAGGGACATAATCATGTGGAGCGGAGAGAGTTGGTGATTCAGGCAGCCAACTTATTGGAAACCGATTCCAATGAGGTTGATAAAAGAATTGATGTACTCCATGAAGGTGAGGACTTAGTACCTTCGACGACTGACTGGGTCCAACTACCCACTTCTGCAAGGGCCGAACTGACCCTAGCACGTTGCCTGACCCATTTAATGCGCACCCGCTCGTCTCTTCCGCCAATTCAGGTGGAAAAAGCAATCGTTTGGGCCCAGGATAAGGCTGGCTTTGGCTTTGCCGATGCCCAGATGGAAGGGATCAGGCAGGCCTTACTCTCCAAGGTTTCCATTTTAACCGGTGGTCCGGGTACGGGAAAGACTACGATTCTTCGGGCCCTTGTTTCCATTCTAAAGGCAAAAAAGGCAAAGGTGATGCTGGCCGCACCTACCGGTCGGGCAGCCCGAAGGATGGCGGAAAGTGCTTCCCATTTTGCCCAAACCGTTCATCGCTTGCTGAAATTCGACCCCAGTCACGGGGGATTCACCATGAATGAACAAACTCCCTTGTCTTGTGACTTTTTAATTATGGACGAGGCCAGTATGCTTGATCTTCGCCTTGCTGCTGCCCTGATTCGTTCGATTCCAGCCCAGGCCCATCTGGTTTTGGTTGGCGATGCCGATCAATTGCCCTCAGTGGGCTCGGGAAATGTTCTGAAGGATCTAATTGATTCCAAACTCCTCACCGTGACCCAGCTCGAAGTTACCTTCCGGCAGGCAGAGGATAGTGGAATTGTGAGGTTAGCTCATGGCATACTGGATGGTAGAACCGGCCCTCCTTCTCCTCTTGATGATCCACAAGCAATCAATCCCCGACACGATGTACATTTTATACGGGCAAATTCACCTGAGGAATGTGTCGCCCATGTCACCCTGCTCTGCCGCGAGATTTTGCCCCGTAAATTCTCCCTCAATGTACGGGCCGATGTTCAAATCCTGGCCCCTTTGCACCGGGGAATTGGAGGGATTGGAAATTTGAATGATCAAATTCGGGATGCGATCAATCCAACCGGGGCTACTCAGGTAATGGGTCCCTTTCTCTTTCGCGAAGGAGATAAGGTGATTCAGACTCGAAATAATTATGACAAGGATGTGTTTAATGGAGACATGGGAATTGTGGATGCGGTCGATACCCTAAACGGAAAGGTGGACATCCTTTTTGATGACCGCCGAATTACCTACGAAAGAATGGAAGTTACCGACCTCCAACCTGCTTATGCAATTTCGGTGCACAAGAGCCAGGGGAGTGAATATCCCGTGGTCATTTTCCCCCTGCTCAAGCAGCACTTCATGATGCTTCAGAGAAACCTGGTCTATACGGGCCTGACCCGGGCAAAGAAGAAGGTTATCTTCGTTGGGGATCCGGCTGCTTATGCCATGGCGATTCGAAACGACAAGACTTTGGAACGCCAGACTGATCTCATTCGAAAGCTCAAGGAATGTATGGCTTCCGATCCGCAGAAAAAACTTCTTTGACAAATTTCCTAATCCAGAATCAAAAAGATATTAAAGGATAAAATTAGATAAGCAGGCAGGGCTTTTATCAGAGGGTCCTTTAACCTCTTCAGATGTGCCATGACCGCGATAAACATAATGATAGTAAGGGCAATCGCTACGGGCTTTACGACGATCGGGAAAAAGTAGCCGAAGAGTAAGCAAACCGCTAAGCTTAGTTTGACCACACGGGTAACGGGTAAGACCCAGCCCGGGAATCCATACACCGCAAATTCTTCCTTCATATTTCGGGCATTTCCGGCACGAAATTTCGAGGGGCGATTGTAACCGATTGTCCAGGCGTAAATAATACCGAGTGAAATTGCACCTTTAAACACGAAGGCGGCAAGCAAATCCATCGGATCAGGATTAGGATACATAAGATACGTAAAAAACCTTGGAAGAATAAGGAAAATGGGCCAAGAATCGAAAGCCTTTAATCATAACAAGGCTACTAGATTCGAAAAACCAGCATCAATAATCAGTAGGTTCTCACTAGATCAATGAACCACACTATCATGTAGATAAAAGAATAGAAAGCACCGACTACAAAAAGAAAAATAATACCCCTTGCTACATTCGTATTAACCTTTGTACCTTCAAGAAACTTGGGTTGTTTTTCCATCGATCCCACCATTACGATTAAAAAAACTACAATTGCGAAAATTGGCATTGTAATCATGAACCAGTCAAAGTCAGAATTCATAAGGTATATTTTGTTAAGGATTCTGAGCAAGTCAAGAAAGGGATGGTTGATTTCCTCAGGATTCTTAAAAAAAATCACTAAAAATCAGAAATTCTGGTTGTATTTAAAAATTCCTTCTGAATTTTCATCACTATGGTTCCTTACAAAAAAAATCTTCCTTGTTTTTTCTTCTCTTTCTTTGTGCTAATCTGTGATATGCACTCTTCGAGTAATGCCAAAGAGAATAATGCCCTGATCCGTCATGTAGTCTGCTTTAAATTTAAGCAGGATGCTTCTAGCAACCAGATTGAGAAGGTCGAAACAGAATTCGGAGCCCTCAAAAATAAGATCCCCGGTATTCTCTCCCTGGAATGGGGCCTCAATAACAGCCCTGAGAATTTAAACAAAGAATTCACCCACTGCTTCATCGTCAGTTTTGTCGACGAAAAGGCCAGGCAAACTTATCTGCCCCATCCGGATCATAAAGCTTTTATAAAAATCCTTAAACCTATCTTAGATGATGTATTTGTCATCGATTTCACTCCCTAAAAATTGCTTCCCATGATTCGATTACTTCCCATTACCTGCTTGATTATTCATGCCTTATTTGCCTGCATATTGTCAGGTGAGATCCGGACACCGGCCATTATCGGGAACAATATGGTATTACAACAAAACCATAAAAACCCAATATGGGGATGGGGAAATCCAGGAGAGTTGATCCAGGTCCAAATTGTGGAACAAAATCATAAGGTGGAGGTCAGCCCAGAAGGATACTGGAAAGTTTTCTTAGATCCAATGCCAGCATCGGCGACGCCCAAGGTAATGACGATCCAGGGAAGTTCAGAGCTTAAGTTTGAAAATATTCTGGTGGGCGAAGTGTGGCTATGCTCGGGACAATCAAATATGGGATGGGCCCTGGGGAATTCAGATGACGCTGATCTCGAAATCATGACCGCCAACTATCCCAACCTCCGCTTGGTCAGCGTGCCCCAAGTTGGAACGCAGGAAGCACAAACTAACTTCGATGGTCAGTGGGAATCCACCACCCCGGAAGTCGCTAGAAATTTTTCTGCCGTTGGATACTTATTTGGCCGCCGCTTACACTTGGCCTTAGGGATTCCCGTCGGCCTAATAGATAACGCATGGGGAGGATCGGCCTGCGAAGCCTGGATTCCAAGAGACCGGTTAAATCAGCTTCCGGTGGCCAAGCCTTACATGGATCAATGGAGGGAGACTGAAAAAACTTTTGATTACGACAAACTTCTCGCAAGTTACAAAGAAAAACTTGAAGTATGGAAAAAGAAAGCTGAGGTTGCACGCAAGGATGGAAAGCCCCAACCAGGTAGCCGCCCGCGAACTCCTCGCAACCAGTTAACTGGCCAGCATCGCCCGGCCAACCTTTACAATGGAGTCCTGAACCCAATTATTGGATATGGAATCAAGGGAGCGATTTGGTACCAGGGTGAGAGCAACGGAAGGCGTGGGCATGCTTACCGTGAAGTCTTCCCCCTGATGATTCAATCCTGGAGAGATGCCTGGAAGCAGGGAGATTTTTCTTTTTACTGGGTCCAGTTGGCTGATTTTATGAGCGAAGTACCGGAACCTCCCACCGAACAGACCTGGCCAGAATTACGGGAAGCTCAGTCCTTAACCCTGGACAAGCTCAAAAATGTCGGTGAAGCGGTAATCATTGATGTCGGTGAAGGTCGGGATATCCATCCTCGCAATAAGCAAATAGTGGCCAACCGCTTGGTGCGCAATGCCCTCGCCATGGACTACGGGATTGAAATCCCTCACCAAAGTCCCCGCTTCCAATCAATGGAAACCAAAGGAAATAAAATCATTCTCAGCTTTGATCATGTGGGACAGGGCTTGTATTGCTTCGATATCCGAGAGCCGATCGGTTTCGCAATTTGTGGGGAGGATCATAAATTTGTCTGGGCTCAGGCCAAGCTGGTAGGAAAAGACAAGGTGGAAGTTTGGGCAGAAGGCATTGAAAATCCAGTAGCAGCCCGCTACGCTTGGGCGGACAATCCCGTCTGCAACCTCTACCGCAAGGACGGATCGGTCACCCTGCCGGTCACTCCCTTCCGCACCGACGACTTTCCTATGATCACCTTTGGACTCTAAAAATAAAGCGTATTATGCATACCAGACTTTTTGCACTCTTCCTTATTAGCTCTTTGGTTTCAGCCCGAGACCTACCAAACATTCTCTGGATCACCAGTGAGGATAACGGGCCCCATCTCGGGTGCTACGGCGATGACTACGCCACCACCCCCAACCTTGATACCCTTGCGAAAAAAGGAATGATTTATACCCGGGCGATCTCCAATGCCCCGGTTTGCGCCCCTGCCCGTACCACGATCATTTCCGGGATGTATCCACCTTCCACTGGAGCGGAACATATGAGGAGCATGACCCGTCTGCCCTCCAATTTCAAAATGTACCCCACTTACCTGCGGGAGTTGGGATATTATTGCACCAACAATTCCAAGGAAGACTATAACTTGATGAAAGAGGGAGAAGTCTGGCATGAAAGTGGAAGGAATGGGCATTGGAGAAACCGGCCCAAGGGAAGTCCCTTTTTTGCAATTTTCAATTTTACGATCTCTCATGAAAGCAAGATTCGAAAGCGGCCCCATGAACAAGTCCATGATCCTGCCAAGGTCAGAGTACCCGCTTACCACCCCGATCATCCCGAGGTGCGCAAGGACTGGGCTCAGTACTATGACATGATCACCGAGATGGATAAGATGGTCGGGGATAAACTCAAAGAACTTAAGAAGGACGGCCTCGAAAAAGATACCATCATTTTCTATTTCGGGGATCACGGCTCCGGAATGCCCAGGAGCAAGCGTTGGCCTTTCTTTTCTGGGCTGAATGTTCCCCTTATTGTACAATTGCCGGAAAAATGGAAACATCTGGCCTCCCCTGATTTTAAAGTCGGCGGAAGCAGCGACCGGCGGGTTGGATTTGTGGACCTCGCCCCCACCCTGCTCAGCATCGCCGGACAAAAGCCACCCGCTCACCTCCAAGGTCACGCTTTCCTTGGTAAACACCAGGCTTCAGAACAGGAATACGGCTATGGATTTCGAGGACGCATGGACGAACGATACGATATGGTCCGTTCCGTGGTTGGGAAACGCTATGTCTATGTCCGGAATTACATGCCCCACAAACTCTACGGCCAACATGTGGGCTACATGTTCCTTACCACCACCACCCAAGTTTGGAAAAGACTATTTGATGAAGGTAAGCTCAACCAGGTGCAGAGCCATTTTTGGAAAACCAAGACACCCGAAGAACTCTACGACCTCGAAAACGATCCGGACGAAGTGAACAACCTTGCCAAGTCCAAAGATCATATTGATGTTCTGAAAAAGATGCGTCTGGCACACGTCAATCATCTCAAGAAAATTATCGATGTTGGATTCTTACCTGAGGGAGAGATCCACCAACGCTCGAAGGGTACCACTCCTTACGAAATGGCACGCACCGAAAAGTATCCCTTTCAACGAATCATGCTTGCGGCCGATATGGCCTCCGGTCTTTCTCCTTGGGCAACTAAACCACTCATTGGCTACCTCAGGGACAATGATTCCGCAATCCGCTACTGGGGAGCCATGGGGCTTTTAATGCGGGGAAAACAAGGGGTCAAGCTTGGTGGTAAACACTTGGAAAAATCTCTCCTCGATGATTCGCCCTATGTTCGGGTCGTGGCTGCCGAGGCCCTCGGAACCTATGGATCCAAGGAGCAAATCAAGTTGGCGGTTAAAACCCTTGGGGAGCTTGCAAATCCGATCCAAAACGGATGTTTTCCATCCATGTTGGCGATGAATGCCATCGATCATCTGGATGACAAAGCAAAATCCCTGCTTCCATTCCTAGAATCCATGCCCCAGACTCCCACCGAGGTAGATAAGCGATTCCAGGGTTATGTGGGTAGGTTGATCACTACCACCGTTGGTGAACTTAAAGGAGAAAAATAAAAATGTTAAAAACCCTGCTATCCATTCTTAGCCTTTGGGCGTCCCTCCTTGGCTTGATCCAAGCCAAGCCAAAGCCCAATTTAATTTTCATACTCGCGGATGATTTAGGATATGGCGACCTCGGATGTTATGGGCAAGAACTGATCAAGACCCCCCGCCTAGACAAGATGGCGGCTGAAGGGATGAAATTTACCCGCTTTTATTCCGGTAGTACCGTTTGTGCCCCTTCTCGCAGTGTACTCATGACTGGGCAACATATGGGACACACCCATGTTCGTGGGAATGCTGGTGGTGATATGAGCCGTCAAAGTCTTCGATACCAAGACCTAACCGTAGCTGAGAAGCTCAAGGAAGCAGAATATGCCACTGCCCTGATTGGGAAATGGGGCTTGGGAGAAGTGGGTCAGGAAGGACACCCGCTCAAGCAGGGATTCGACTACCTCTATGGATACCTTAATCAGGTACATGCCCATAATTTCTATCCTGAATTTCTTTGGAGGAATGAAAAGAAGCACCTGCTATCCAATGTTGTTCAGCGGGTGGAAAAGAAAAAATATGGTGGCTTTGTTGGAGGGGCCGCAACCAAGAAGGTTGAATACACCCATGATCTCTTTGCAAACGAAGCAATCTCATGGATCAAGAAAAATAAAAATAACCCCTTCTTTCTCTACCTTCCATTGACCATCCCACATGCCAATAATGAAGGAACCCGTCTTTTTGGAGACGGGGCCGAGGTACCGGATTATGGAATTTATAAAAACAAGGATTGGCCCAATCAGGACAAGGGACAAGCCGCAATGATTACCCGGATGGATAAGGATGTGGGCCGTATTCTGGATCTCCTTGAAAAGCTCAAGATTGCAGAAAATACTTTGGTTATCTTTACTTCCGACAACGGCCCTCATAATGAAGCCGGACACAACCCGGAACGTTTTAATCCAGCAGGCCCTTTAAGGGGGATGAAGAGAACCCTGACCGAGGGTGGCATTCGTGTCCCTACCCTTGCCTGGTGGCCCAAAACCATCGAAAAAAATTCGCATTGCGATCAACCTTTTTATTTCGGTGACTTGATGAGTACGGCTTGTGAAATGGCTCAGATCAAACCTCCAAAAAAAACCGACAGCATTTCTATACTTCCAACCCTCACAGGAGAAACCAGTAAGCAAAAACGCCACAAATACCTTTACTGGGAATTTTATGAGCGCACTTTTAGGCAGGCTGTAATTCTCGAAAACTGGAAACTGATTCGTTCAGACATGGACAACAAAAAACTTCAGTTATATGACCTGAGCACCGATATCCATGAAGATAGAAACTTGGCGTCCCAAAAGACTAAAGTACTAAATGAAATGCTGGTATACATGGAAGATGCCCATCGCCCTCACCCCAAGTGGGTAACCCCACGCTCTCAGAAAAAGTAAATTTACCGGTCACAAGGCATCAGTGCCCCATCCTTCATGCCGTGGATAATTTTCTTATCCGCAGGACAAAAGGTGGCCAAAGTACCCCGTCGACTGGTAGTGCCCCCGGAATGAAAGAAATAAGGAGACAAGCGGACTCTTCCAGGCTCGCTTTTTACATTTCCATCCTGATCAAAAACAGGATGTTCAAATTTTCTGGGCTTACAAAATTCTTGAACCACAAAAAGAGGAGATGGATATCCAGAAATTGCATCCTCAAGTGCCTGCGTCCACTGATCCACCGAAACATCATCTCCAATGACCACACTCCTTGAACCCCATGCGGTTTCATGAAAACCACTGGCTTTGAGCACAAGCATACGCTCCTTTTTCGTCGCCCGACTCAAGTCCCTCCAATCTGAAATTGGATTTCCCTGTAAATGCGGACCATCCAGGTAAGATCCGGGTGGTAATGGAACCGGGTCAACAATCCAAGTTCTTGGAATTGCTGATCTTAAAACCTCCAACTCTTTTGGAATGAGGGTTTCCGACCAGAAATCTTGAAGCCGATGGTGATGAAAGAGAGCAAGGGATAATTTTTCTTCCTGAATATGCTTCATCGGGGGAGTTACCACCAGTTCGCCAGCTTCTACCAACTCCATCCATTGGGACATGGCCGGAATATTTCCATGGTCGAATAGCTCCCAAAACCGATAAATTAAATCCACACGTTTTTCACCCAATGAAAGTTTTCCACCTGTGAGTTCTAAATCTTCTGGCTTACATGCCTGAATCGAAAAACCACCTTTTTGAAGTTCCGATGCCAGCCATTCCATTTCCGGGAGATAAGTTTCAGCCTCCTCACTCACTACGATTACCATATTTGCCTTGATACCACCGAATGCTTGGGCAGCATCTACTAAGCTTGCCCCAAAAGATTGAACCATACTGGTACCTTGATTTAGCTGATAAATAGTTTCCAGCTTCGCAGTTAATCCGATGCCACCTGGCACCGAGTCCCATTCCGTTAGAGCAATTCCGTCCATGGTGGGAAGTAGATCTGGACGGAACACGGCGGGTACTAAAGAACGAATTTTCTCGGACCGTGTGTGGGATATGATCCAATCGGGCTTTCCCGCATCGTAATAATCCGCAACCCATGGAACCCGAAGGTCTCGATTTCTAAGAATGGAATCATTCTTCCATGACTTTCGATAAAGTAAATCAATCGCCCGATAAAAAGATAGGGCGACCTTTCCCAAATCATCGAGCCATTCTTGAACCGGATCACTTAATTCCCATGGATGGGGTGACCATTTCCAAGTCTTACCCGCAAAAAGAGAATTCTTTTCGCTGTCTTGGGCTTCTTGAGCCGTCAAAACTGGACTCATTGACACATCCTCAGTCCTCGACTTGAATATCCTTACTTCTTTGACGGGGGCATCCAGCCCGTAGCCAACCGTTGACAAAACGATCGAGTTCACCGTCCATCACCGCCTGGACACCGGATGTCTCCACCCCGGTGCGTAAGTCCTTTACCATTTGATAAGGCTGGAAGACATAACTCCTAATTTGATTTCCCCACCCCATTTCTCCTTTTTCACCGTAAAACTGTTCCATATCCGCACGTTTTTCGTCCTGCTGCTTTTCGTAAATTCTAGACTTTAAAACTTTCATCGCAGTTTGCTTGTTCTTTAGCTGAGACCGCTGGTTTTGACACTGAACCACAATATTGGTGGGTAAGTGCGTAAGTCGAACCGCAGAATCTGTCTTATTTACATGCTGCCCACCTTTTCCACTGGATCGGTAGGTATCGATACGAAGGTCATCTTCAGGAATATCCATATCGAGATCATCATCCTCGACCTCTGCAATCACATCAACCGAACAAAAGGATGTATGCCTTCTTTTATTGGAGTCAAATGGACTGATTCGGACCAAACGGTGTACTCCCCGCTCTGCCTTTGCGTACCCATAGGCATTCAAGCCATCAATCCTAATGGAACAACGACTAATCCCAGCTTCCTCTCCAGGTTGTAAATCCTGCATTTCCACTTCAAACCCACGTCGTTCTGCCCATCGTATATACATCCTCATCAGCATATCCGCCCAATCACACGATTCAGTTCCACCTGCCCCGGCATGGATACTGAGTAGTGCCGGACGGGCATCAAAGGGCTCATTTAGAAAACTGGCGACTTCCAAGTCATCAATACTGGAAAGCAGTTTCTCCAAATCCCGAGAAAATTCTTTGGATATTTCCTCATCCCCTTCATCTTCTTCACAAAGTTCGCATAAGGCTTCAAGATCCTCAACCCGAGCTCGAAACTCTTCCACTTTGGAAACGGTTTGCTTTAACCGGTTGTTCTCGGAGCCAACTTTTCGTGCCTTGACTTGGTCATCCCAAAAAGAAGGGGCGGACATTTCCTGCTCAAACTGAGCAATCTGGACTTTCTTCTCATCGCACTTTAAAAACTTCCATAAGTGGTTGGTGCGCTTGACCAGCTCCTGCATCCGGGTTTTATCTTCAGGAATTATCATCATGTTAAAATCCACACTCATGATCATATACAACATCGCGGCTATCTTCCGGGAACTCGACTTCCGAAATCTTCCTGGTACTTTGCCAATCGCCTAGTGATTCACATTCGACTCCCTCGAGTGAATGGTAAGGTAATTGGTTCTTGGGTAAATACTGGTACATTCCAAAGGCATTCCAACTCAAGATTGGGTATTTTTTAAAGATTTCGTTTTGGTTCGGTTTCATTTAAGGTGCCATCGTCATCGTGTCAAAAATTCATTAAAGAGTAAAGAGTTTGCACACCTATCTCATGAATCAGGGAAGAATTTGAATTGTCGGAAACCTCGCTTTCAAGTAAAAGTCAAAAATGGATGAAATTGCTGAACTCCTCAACCGGAGACCAGAGCTCAAAATTTGTGAGGCTGAAATCCGCAATGCGGCAGACTTGCTGGTTACCTGCTTCCAAAGTGGAAATAAACTTCTTCTATGCGGAAACGGTGGTAGTAGCGCCGACTGCGAACATATTGCTGGAGAATTAGTTAAACAATTTTCCCGGTCCCGACCCCTTTCAACGGAATTAAAGGATAAGCTTGGACCGGAACTTTCAAAAGAATTACATGGTGGACTTCCTGCTCTTTCTCTTCCTTCCATGATCGGGTTTCACACTGCGTTCAATAATGACGACAAGCCCGAATTTGCATTCGCACAACAAGTCGTAGCCTTTGGTCGTCCTGGAGATACCCTTTTGGGAATCAGCACCTCAGGGAATTCCTCTAATATTGTGCATGCAGCCCGAGCTGCCCAAGCCTTGAAACTGCCCGTGATAAGTTTAACCGGAGAAAATGGTGGGAAACTGGCACCGGTTGCAGATTGTGCGATCAAGGCACCTTCCCGGCAGACTCCTCGGATTCAAGAATTACATCTCCCCATTTACCACGCTCTTTGTCAGGTAGTAGAGGATAGCCTTTTTTCTTAATCCTGATGTCGGCAAATACCGGCTTACTCGAATCACTGGATCCGGCCCTTTTTCAAACCGGGATGGAATTGAGCTCATCCATTGAGTCAGAAGGTGGAAACCTACTGATAGTCGGAGGGTCGGTTCGGGACCTTCTTTGGGGTTTTAGCCCAGATGAGTTGGACTTTGAAGTTCGTGGTTTATCCCTAGATCAGGTCAAGTTGGTCCTAAGTAAAAAGTTTCGTTGGGATGAAGTCGGTAAAGCCTTTGGCGTTTTGCGCATCAAAGGCATGCCAGTAGAAATTGCTCTTCCGCGAACCGAAATAAAGTCTGGCTCTGGACATAAGGGATTCAGTGTCGAAATGGATCCAAACCTTCCCTTTGAAAAAGCAGTACAAAGAAGGGACTTTACCATTAATGCCATGGGATTGGATCCAGTTAGTGGCAAGTTATTTGATCCATGCGGTGGCTCCAAAGATCTTAAGCAGCGAATCCTACGTCATGTAAGTCCAGCATTTAAAGAGGATTCCCTACGGGTTTTGAGAGGGATGCAATTCATTGCCCGTTTTAATCTGATCCCGGCAGATGAAACCATTGAAATATCCAAGTCCATGGATATGTCTGACCTGCCACCGGAAAGAATTTTTGAGGAGTGGAAAAAATTAATGCTCAAGGGAAAGAATTTTACCGGGGGTCTGGAATTTCTAAAAAAAACAGGTTGGCTTCGATTTTTCCCCGAACTCGAAGCCCTAGATGGTTGCCCCCAAGAACCGGAATGGCACCCAGAGGGAGATGTATGGGTCCATACCCTACATTGCCTCGATGCTTTTGCTAAAGAAAGGATTGGAGAGGAATGGGAAGATCTGGTCGTAGGGTTTGCGGTTCTCTGTCATGATTTAGGTAAACCACGGACCACTAAGATTGGGGAAGATGGTCGAATCCGCTCCCCCATGCATGAACCGGAAGGAGAAGCCCCCACCCGCTCTTTTCTTGCTCGCATGACCAATCAAATTGATTTGCATGAAGAAGTGGTACCTCTCGTTCGGAGACACCTTACCCCACGTCTATTTTACAAAGATCAGGCAAGCGATGGAGCCATCCGCCGACTTGCGGCTAAGGTCAAGCGAATCGACCGGCTTGTTCGAGTTGCCGCTGCCGACATTGCTGGGCGTCCACCCCGAAAGGACGACTTTCCGGAAGGTCCTTGGTTACTCAAACGGGCTGAAGAATTAAAAGTTCGCGACTCGGAGCCCCAACCGATCATCATGGGTCGTCACCTGATCGAACGCGGCTTACAACCAGGACCTCAATTCACTCCCATTCTCAATCAATGTTTTGAAGCTCAACTGGAAGGAGAATTTCATACTTTGGACGACGGGCTATGCTTTCTAGATCAGACCATTACTGACTCCCAAAAGTAAGACTCCGCTCTTCCAGAACCCACTTATTCATTCTTCAATAAACATCCAGACCATGGATCTACCCCGGTGGCGGAAAAACTTTAAAGGGTGATAAAACCATTGAAATCACATCCATTCGCTAACCTAGTATATCAATTAACTCGCAAACTCTGATGAAATTCAAAATTCTTCTTCTTTCCCTTCTGCCTCATTTTTTAAACGCAGAAAGTTTCCTGACTTTAAAAGTCTCTGACCTGACATTCAAGGAAGGAGAAAAACCAAGTTCAAATATCGATTCCACTCAACCCTATGCCTTGAAATATTCCAGAAGTCTTAAGATGTGGCTTCCTAGTAATCTGCCCTATTGCAGAACTCAGGATGCATCCGAGGCCTTTCTATCATTCAAACAGCTTGCCAATTCCTCTCAAAATGGGGTCCGTTTTTCGTCCGATGATCTCGTTCTTTGCTTTCACAATCCAAAATCAAAAGTTCAAGGAAAGCTTTTCCTCTATCAGGATAAAGTTGGATGGAGACCATTTTCTTTTACTTTCGAGAAGAAAAACCGAGTACGGGAACAAAAGAGTGAAGAGGAATACCTCACTTATCGGATCACCCGCTATCAATGGCTTCAAGATCTTCAGGGCCCCGGTTCTGCTTGGTATCGGCATAATGTAAATAGGGACCGCAACCGACTTGCTGAAATCCGCAAGGAACCAAAAACACCTACCCATACTCATCAAAATCGTGCCCTGATTCGGCCTGCACTAAGCAATGAACTGGAAAACAGCATGGATTTATTTTCAGGGGGGCGTGCCATTAGTGAAAACCTTCAACTCGATCGTGAACTCCGGCTGTCTTCAGACGAACAAAATCGGACCATTCCAGTTTCCTCCATTCCTGGAATTACGATTGAGGAAATTCCATGGAAGAAATGGATGAAAGCTGAAAAACCACAACTGGATCCGATTGCCTCTATTCTGCCGCATGATCAACATGCGTTCATCCTTTCTTCGTATGCAAGTATGCTTGAGGTGATGGACGAGGCAACCAGAGGCACCCCGCTGCTCCGACTCAGTGAGGAAAGAGCGGAGAGTGCCCGCTCCAAAGAAAAATATTCGCAACAACTTTGCTTACCAGTAGATGAACTATCACAAATTCTTGGCCCAAAGCTAATTTCTACCGTTGCCATTACAGGAAGTGATCCATTTATACGCACAGGTACTTCACTTGCTGTTATTTTCGAAGCCAAAAAGAAACAGGCTCTCATTGCTGCTCTAACCATGCGTAGAATGGAAGCACAGAAAAAGTATAAGGGTGCAAATCCTGTGTCCGGAAAAATTCCTCAATCCCAAAAAAGTAACTATGTTGGACTAATCACCAAGGATCGATCGATCCGAACTTTCGTTAGTTCCTTTGAACACTTTGTAGTTGTTACCAACTCAATGGATCAACTCATTCAAATCGCCCGGGTTTTTGAACAAAAGAACCAAAGCTTGGCATCATTGGATGAATACCATTTCTTTCGCCAGCGATACCCGATCATTCCCGAGGGTAAGGAAGATGCCTTCCTAATAATTACCGATGCCACAATCCGACGATGGTGTGGAGCGGAATGGCGAATCGGGGCTTCCCGTCGCATCCGGGCAGCATCCTCCTTAGCAGAGCTACAAGCCCGGGTGGAAAGCGGTGCTCCACTCAATGCAAAAGAATTTCCTGAACTGGGTAAAGTTTCGGTAATCGATGGAGTGGTACAGAGCTCGAAATTTGGAAACCTGACATTTTTAAAATCGGTTAATGAATTAGATATTCAAAAGATTACTCCTGCTGAAAAGAAAGCTTATGAATTTTTTCGTAATCGATACCAGAGACATTGGTCAGAATACTTTGATCCCATTTGTGCTCAAGTAAGCATTGATAATGGAGAGATCCGCGTAGACCTTTCGATTTTACCACTCATTGCTGGCACCGACTATCGACAAATGATTCAAATGGTCGGGGGAGTAAAATTAAAACCCGATGCAGGTGACCCTCACGATGAAACCGTTTTTCACTGGGTAAGTGCAATCGATATGAATTCTCCCCGTTTTAAACAGGCAGGAAATTTTGCTGCAATCATGGCTCCCTCACTAGGAGTCGGGGCATTTAGTTGGGTGGGAGAGTCCTTTTCTCTCTATCTCGACGATTCTCCCTTTTTCAAAGCCATGCAAGATGAATCCCAAACGGAAAGCATTAGAGGTAGTGAGAAATTCATCGAAAAAAACTTGGGACGGATCCCACTCGGCTTTAATGTCGAAGTCCGAAACCCATTCAAACTGACGGCTTTTCTGGCAGGTTTGCGGGCATGGATCGAACAAACTGCCCCAGGTATGACCCTTTGGACTAGTAAATCTTACAAGAAACAGGGCTATGTTAAAATCACCCCGGGTAAAGGACTTACCGATGATTTAATCAAGGAAGGATCTGCACCGATTGCTTTATATTATGTTCCATCTCCCCGCCTGCTGACCATAAGTTTGAGTGAAGAAATGATTCATAGGGCAATCGACCGAAATTTGCTCAATCGGGAGGAGAACGCTTCAAATATCCGAGCAAGTTGGGCGGGCAACAGCACTGCCCTCCAAGCATCGAAACCAATAACATCCATTTTCGACCTTTCGATGGGTCAAAATTTCATCAATGGATTACAACGGAAATCATGGAAGAATCTACATGTCCTCAATGAATGGCGAGTCCAGTTGAAAGAGATGGACGCACTTGCCTACCATAGGAAAGTCTGGCATACTGATTTGTCCTGCCCTGGTGGCGGAGAGTATCGCTGGAACCAGATGTTCCAAACCTATGAATCCACCGTGTTTGGACATCCCGCAAATCCGAAAGCACCGAAAGATTTCAGCGTGCTTGGTGGTTGGAAAGCGATTGATTTAGGGCTTAACTTTGAAAAGGATGGACTCCGGGTACAAGCTTCTGTTACAAGATAGGAATAATTAACCCTGCTTAAACTTCCTTAGTTTTTCTGCCAACTTCTCTTCTTACTCTGTGCTATGTTCCTGGTACCCACGAACTAGTGGCCGACCTTATCCCCAACGATACCAAGTGGTAAAAGAGGGCCCGACC
>DEYT01000116.1:0-1770 GCA_002364975.1 Opitutia bacterium UBA3151
ACCATCAAT
Organism: Opitutia bacterium UBA3151; assembly: GCA_002364975.1. Taxonomy (GTDB): domain Bacteria; phylum Verrucomicrobiota; class Verrucomicrobiia; order Opitutales; family Seribacteraceae; genus Seribacter. Next base: position 10 of record DEYT01000116.1, read on the forward strand.
ACTTGCTTAGACGCGGATCGGCTCGATATTGGCCGTGTTGGCTTCATTGTTGACTCATTTTATCTCTCATCTACGGAAGCAAAACGAATTTCTGAAGAGAAAGATTTTCAAGTGCTTGAGTCAAAAAATTAAGAAGCTTTGATGCCTATTTCTCAAAATTACGGTCATGAAATTGCATAATTTCCAAGCCTTTTTTCTGATAGAAGATTTTAGCACTATGAGCTACATTCGGGGCAATTAATTTATCGTATGGAATCTCGAGCTTGGTAAGGTAGTCCATATATTTAAGGTTGTATTCATAATTGAAATCCTGACTGCCAACCCAAATAAGGCACTTGATCCGGTATGTTTTTTTCTTGGATGCAAAGTTTTTTGCTAGGGTCCAAGCATCATAACCTTTTACAAAACGAACATTGGCAGATTCTACCCCTTGGTTTTCACGAATTCTTTCTTCGGGTTCGTATCCCGAGCCTCCAGGTGCGAATGAGCTAAAAAGACGGGCGTGTTTAAACATTATTCTAGTGGTTCCCCGTCCTCCTTGGGAGAAACCCTGCAGTGCTCTTTTTTTGCGGTTAGCAATGGTGCGGTAGGTTTGATCAATATGAGGAATCAATTCTTGAATGAAAATGTTTTCAGCAAGGCCATTTTTCTTTTGAGGGTAATTATACCAACTCATTGGCCCTCCATTGGGAAAGACATAGATCGTCGGTTGAATCAATCTATTCTTCATCGCATGATCAATTTCGTTTGATAAAGAGATGCTTTTTTTCTCAGATCCAGGACGGCCTCCATGGAGGTGATAGACAACCGGGTATCTTTTGGTATTTTGATCATAGTCATCCGGTAAATAAATATAATAGCCCACTTTAATTTTCATACTTAGGCTTACAAAAGAAGCATGCTGCAAATTGTTTGGAAGATCCTTAAGCGTCCATTTTCCCGGTGGATTATCCCAGGAGAATTCGGGAGTAGGTTTTTTCTCTGCATAAAGATATCCTCCAATCAAAAAAGCAGCTAAAAGAGCTTGTTTAAAGGATTTCATCTTTTTTTAATTTTCATTTTTAAGGAGGGTGAAGTGGGAATTCAGAGTTAATATCATATTTTAGGGTTGAGCTAGAAATTTGATTATTTTGAAAGAAAGAAATCGAAATCTTAAACAAAAAAAAAGGCTCGGAACTAGGTTCCGAGCCTTCAAAAGGATGGGACGGTGCTCGCCACACACTCGTTCCCGGATATCAACATTAGGCGCTTATATGGCTGCTGACTCCCCGACGTCATTCATAGCGATTTAGACTACATTTCGGCCTCATAACAGGGCCGTTCGATTCATTTGGACTGAAACGAAATATTGATGATTAGTTTCTAAGCAATGATTATCGGAAGGACTCTCACCACTGGAAAATCGCCATTTACCAAGCACGATTCTTCCTGACATATGCTAAAGCGAAAACAGGTAACTGATTTAGCTTCAGCGTGTCAACGGGTCTCACTTATCATCTCAGGTCATTAGGGTAATAGGATATGATGTAAGTCAAAATCCTGTGAGCGTAAATCTTACATTTTACACACAAGACGATACATTTTTATGCGAACATGAGTGGCATTCTAAATCAACGCCCAACATATCGTCCATTTTCTGGTAGTAGCGGAAACGACCGTACCTTTCAGTACCGCTTAAAGATTTTATCCTGACCAGATAAAAACTTATTAACTGCATCCATCTAGGTCATGTTGATGAATGCCGATCCACACATTACATGT
>DEYT01000116.1:2147-8228 GCA_002364975.1 Opitutia bacterium UBA3151
AAAAAAATTTTCAAATACAGGGATGGAATTTTACCAGAAAAATTCAACCATTACCTCTATCGTGAAATAGAGACTATCGAATAGAATATTTCATCATTACTGAATCAACTATTCTATTAGTGCTATCAAAGAACTAAATTAAATAATGGTATCGATCTTCTTTTTTGTCAAATTTTTTTTTCATAAAATACTGATAGTTAGTGACTTGTGAATAATATGTTAATATATTGTTAATAAGTAACATGTTTTTACACAGACAGGTTATTAAATCATACAATCAATAGGCTCCTGAGCGGAATATACAATATCCCTAAGTGAAGGAAAATAATTCATGTGAATATGTGAATAAGAAGAATTTAAAATTTTTTTTTAATTTTTTTAATTTTTTTTTTCCATTTTGGGTAATTTTTATGAGGATCTGTAAGACGAGTAGATTCGGAATAATTTCAATAATGGAAAGGTTCAAAAAAGATTGGATTTTTTTAGATTTAAGTTAAAAAAAAAGAATGAATGCAAATTTAAATTTTTCAGTTTTCATTTTGATCAACGGGCTTTTCATGAATTCTTCTTGTGAACATAAGGAAGCTGAAAGCTCGGTCAGCGGATCAATGGTATTACCCGTTCATGAAACAAAAATTGAGAATATTCAGGCGATGGAGGCTGCCAAGATGTTAGAAAAGAACCCTTACATGATGGTTCTAGATATACGAACACCAGAAGAATTTAACTCAGGCCATATTCCTGCATCAATCAATATCGATTACAAGGCCGAGAATTTTGAGTTGGAAATAAAAAAATTAGATCGTTCAAAACCTTATCTCATGCATTGCCGAAGTGGTCGTCGAAGCACTGCAGCCCTAAATACATTCCGCAAGCTTAGATTTGACCATATCATTCATATCGATGATGGCATTCTGGGTTGGAACAAGGAACTTACAAAATAATTCATTGGGATCAAATTGTCCAAAGATGGGGTAGACTTAGCAAGGAGTTGAAAAGGTCCTCTTTAACAGTGAAATTATGCTTATGTTTTAAAAAAAGCCTAACAACTTTTTTCCACAGAGTTTCTTCTCATTCTATATTCTTAGCGAAGCGTTATCTTATGATCTTGCTTTCATACACTTCTTGTTTATCCAAAGGTTTTCGTTCTTTTATGAGCATTTAACTTCAAAGACTTCCCGTATATGAATCAATCTACTCAAAATCAATTCAATGATATCCTTCGTCAACAAGGGATTCAGGTGGGCATCAAACCAATTGAAGGAATTCCAAATGAGAAATGTCGTTTAGAGGAAGTGGAAAGGTTGGGTGTTCTTGAAAAGGACTTCTCCGTGGACTCAGAATATAATTCACTCACACAACTTGCTACCATCACTACTGGCACTCAGATTGGTCTGATTAATATTCTGGGCTCGAACATTCAAAGGTGTAAGATGGATTTTGGTTTCAGTGCAGATCAGAGTGCCATGGCCCAAGAGTTACCAAGAGAAATTTCCGTTTGCCAATACAGCCTTCTGATTCCCAAGGAAACTCTCATCATTGAGGACATGTTTTTGGATGAAAGAACTAAGAATTTTCAAAAACTCGAAGCCTATTCAAGTCTACGATTCTACGCCGGTTCACCGCTTGTCACCTCGAAGGGCTATTCTATTGGCACTTTATGCGTTCTTGGTACGGAACCAAAAAAAATTACGCACGATCAAGTTGAAGGGCTCAGGATGTTAGGGGATCTAGTGGTTCATTCGATCGAAAATGACTTCCTTAAAAAACAGAATAACGGTAGGAAAGAGGTAGCCCATTTCAATCAGAACGAATCGATGGTGAGGCACTTCTCAACATCCTCCATCCTGTTCGCGGATTTCGTTGGCTTCACAAAGCTTGTCGAAAAGCTTGAAGCGGGAGATCTCATCGAGACATTAACCGTTTTTTTTAAAGGATTCGACAGGCTTGCTAAAAAGCATAATGTAACCAAGGTAAAGACCATCGGAGACTGCTATATGTGCGTTTCCGGAATCCCGGAACAAGAAAAGGAACATGCTTTGAACATGTGTGCGTTCGCCTTGGATATGCTAAAATTTGTTGAGGGTATAAATATTCAACATGAAGTATTGGAGAAACCTATTTGGAAATTACGGATCGGAATTCACTCTGGTCCGTTGATCGCCAACTTTCAAGTCGGAGCATTTGATGTTTGGGGAGATTCCGTGAACATTGCAGCGAGAATGGAAAGTTCGGGAGAAGCCGGGAAAGTTCACATCTCCGAAAAAACAGCGGATCACTTGGGCTCCGAAGCTTCTTTGATTGCAAGAGGAGAAGTAGAACTGAAAAACAAAGGATGCTTCCGAACATTCTTTATAAATTAATTGCTCTCTGAAACTTGGGTGGAGGTGGCGGGAATCGAACTTAACGCATCATGTGTCTATACCCCGGTAAACATAAATGATTCAGACTTTTACCACAGGCGTTGACTAAGATTTTGACTAATATTTCTGGGAAAGATCTTCAAATGCTGACCCGCATCACATTAAGATCGTTTTTACTAATCAATTACCAAATAGGCGGGAAAGTAAAATAATGAAACAAAAAACTAATAGCGTTAATGCGGGTATAATCTTGAAAAAGTTGTCCTTTGCTTTGATGTGCATCCAAACTGCACCTATCATAAAGATGGTTGTAAATATCATGCAGGGCAAGGTCAGGGGGCTGTAAATTAAACCAATTAAAAGAAAGAATGCAAAGATTGGTTTTATAATCTTAATAATGTCATAGAACCAATCAGGTAGACCAACTTCGGAAACCTCTTCTTTTAGTGTTAAGGCATTGCCAACTCTAAAATTAGTACGCACATGGGAGCGAACCAACCACACAACTAATATAGAAACACCAACCAAAATTTGTAAAATATTAGTAAAGCCAGTCATTTGATGTTGAAGTTGTAATTTAACTAATAAAATTTCAATTTAAAAACCGTTATAGTTGTTTAACTTTGTTTTTCCTAAACTCAAATTATCTTATCGATGCTATCAAAAACTCCATCTTGACAGCATCCGGAATGGATTAGCATCCAAAAGGGTCTTTGAAACTTTGCTGGAGGTGGCGGGAATCGGACCCGTAACGCCATGTCCCAAAAACCCAGTAACGATGGAGGATTCAGACTTTTCACCAGAGTCGTTGACTGAGATATTGACTTAGATTTCTGGGACAGATCATCAGATGCTGGCACAAATTGTCCAAAGATGGGGCAGTCTCAGCGATGAGTTGAAGAGGGCGGTTTTGAGAGTGGTAGACTGATTGTCAGGGCTTGATTCAACTAATTTCAAAAACGCATCAGACATCTTGACTGCACTAATGATTTGGGTTTGATTTTCATTATTAAAGTTCACCTTTCCACTTTGCCTTATTATCTGCCTGCCTTTTCTGACAGATGCAGCCCTCATCTTTGTTGACGACAACGCGTTGCAATTTGGAGATGGAAGTTCTTGGGGTAACGCTCATAAGTATTTGCAAGACACTCTATCCGTTGCTTCGAGTGGCGATGAGATTCGGTTGCGGTAGGAACCTACAAACCTGTCCGGGGTACGGGTAAGACTCCAGGAGATGTTACCGCAAACTTTCATCTCGTAAGCGGTGTTGAAATGTATAGCGGATTTCTTGGCACAGATTTAACAACTTATATTTAAGAAAAAATAACTAGAATTACGAAAGACTAAGGAGTGTACATGACCGTAATCAAATTAATTGCCCTTATTACCATACTGTTTTGCAACTTGGCTATTCAAGCGGGAGACAGACCAAATGTCCTCTGGATTGTCAGTGAGGATAACGGGGTTAAATGGATCGGCTCTTATGGGGGAGTTAATGCCAAGACTCCAGCTATTGATGATCTGGCCAAAGAAGGTTTTCGGTATACAAATTGTTTTGATAACGCTGCTGTATGTGCGCCAACTCGTTCGACTTGGCTGACTGGAATGCTGGCAAGTTCAATCGGTACGCAACCGATGCGTAGTACTAACAGAGTTCCTGTAATGGTGAAATACTACAATGAGCAGTTGCAAAAGGCTGGATACTTCACTTCCAACTCATCCAAAACTGATTACAATTTATCAGGTATGAAAGGAAGAGACCCAATGCAATTCTGGGATTATCAGGGTAGAGATTGGGCAAAGCAGATCCATGATCGTAAGGACGGAAAGCCATTTTTCATTGTTGTTAATGTGGGCAATAGTCATGAATCCCATGCTTTCCCACAAAAAAATCCACCAAGGAATGACCCGGCAAAGATGAAGTTGCATTCTTATCATCCGGACATTCCTGAGATGCGTGAAACATATGCGACCTACGCAGATGCGGTCGAGAAAATGGATGAAGATGTCGGCAAGGTCCTTGCGGAATTAAAAAGTGCTGGCCTGCATGAAGATACCATTGTTGTCTATAATTCAGACCATGGTGGCGTTTTACCTCGTAGCAAGAGGTTTCTGTACTCCAGCGGTATTCACTGCCCCTTGATTGTTCGTATTCCGCAAAAATATAAAGATTTTTGGCCTGCTGAAAAGCCGGGAATGACTGTTGACCGCATAGTAAGTTTTGTCGATATGCCTAAGACATGGATAAGCCTTGCAGGGGGAGAAATCCCTGAAAATTATCAAGGTACCATTTTTCTTGGTAAAGATATTGAGTCAGAGCCAAAGTATCACTTTGGTTTTAGAGGCAGAGCGGATGAGTGTTATGACTCCTCAAGAGTCATGCGTGGTAAACGCTATTCATATCACAAGAACTACGCGCCTTTCGTTCCGAATGGTCAATTCCTTCCTTACATGCATAATATGATCGCAACCCCTGCTTGGAATAAGCTTCACAAGGAGGGGAAAACTAATGCCGTAACAGGGCGTTTCTTCAGTCCGCGTCCCTCAGAGGAATTCTATGATAACGAAGTCGATTTTGATAATGTAAACAACCTTATCGATGCACCAGAACATCAGGAAAAGATTGCTGAGCTACGCACGGCAATGCGTGCAGAAATGGTAAAAACCTATGACACAGGCTTAATGCCAGAGAGTATGCGAAATAGACGGAGGATTCTCAATAAAACGACATTTTATGAAATGGTTCGTGACCCCAACTTATACCCGCTTGAGAAATATCTTGATACTGCAGATATTGCCTTGACATGCAAAAGCGAAAACATGCCAACCTTAGTTGAGTACCTAAAAGATGAAGATGAGTGCATGCGTTATTGGGGTGTGATCGGTTGTTTGTTATTGGAGGAAAAAGCGGCTGCAGCGAAAGATGAGTTGGTGAAGCTTATGGACGATGAATCAATAGAAATTCCAATATTTGCGGCATGGGCTTTATATAAAATGGGTGAGAAAAAAGTAGGACTTGATAAATTGAGCTCGATTCTCCATGAAACCAACTCAGATACTGTTGGAGGTATCCTTGATCGAATGGGAGAGGACTCAACACCGATAATAAAAGCATACGCACAGAAAAGAATGTTTGCTAATTCATACTTGAGTAAGGTCGTTCAGCGAAAGGGGCTACCGGCTCTTAGCAGGGATATGCCAGTGGTTATTCCCACAGAAAGCTTCTATACCAATGAGAACGGAGAAAAGGTAAATGGTCTTACAGGTGAATATTTCGCAACAGGTAATTTCACCGGAGATGTTAAACTTACGAGGCTTGATAAAAATATCGATTTCAAATGGAAGGAAGCTTCACCAACAGAAGAAATTCCAGTGGACCAGTTTTCAGTTCGCTGGACAGGCAAGCTTCTTTCTAAGGATGCAGGCGGCTACATTTTTTCGGCCTTCAACTGTGATGACGGCGCAAGATTCTGGGTTGATGGCGAGCAAATTCTCCAACACAAATTTGGCAGAATCGTGCTTGAAGCAAATAAGGAGTATGAGATTAAGTTTGAGTTCATGGAAAACAGAGGTCTAGCTACCGCAATTCTCGAATGGATTGAGCCAGCTAACGTTCCTGTGAAATTGAAATAGCTGATTGAACGCTGATTCATTTATTTCCAAAAGGATCTTTGAAACTTTGGTGGAGGTGGCGGGAATCGAACCCGCGTCCCGCAAT
>DEYT01000005.1:0-1682 GCA_002364975.1 Opitutia bacterium UBA3151
GTTTATGAAAGAGAAGGTCGCCAAGAGCGATCTTGGGATATCTACAGTCGGCTTTTGCGAGACCGAATTGTTTTTATTGGAACGCCGATCGATGACTTCGTGGCGAATTCCATCATTGCCCAACTTTTATTTCTGCAAATGGAAGATCCAAAAAAAGATATCCATGTCTACATCAATTCACCCGGTGGCAGCGTTTCGGACGGGATGGCAATATACGACACCTTAAATTTTATGCAGTGCGATATTGTAACCTACTGTATTGGCATGACGGCAAGTATGAGCACTGTTTTGCTTTCAGCGGGTACCCCGGGTAAGAGGTACGCACTACCCAATAGCAGGGTAATGATCCACCAACCGAGTGGTGGAGCGGGTGGACAAACTTCCGATATTTCAATCGCTGCAAAAGAAATCCTGAGGTGGAGAAAAACCATCAATGTCATTCTATCTAAGCACAGCGGAAAAAAAGTTGGGCAGATTGAAAAAGACTCGGACCGCGATTACTACATGACTGCCGATGAGGCGAAAGATTATGGCCTCGTCGATGAAGTAATTTCTCAAAAACCTACAAAATAAGTCGTTTTGGCCAAGCCTTCAAAAATCAATTTTTGTTCCTTCTGTGGAAAGCCACAGCAAGAAGTAAAAAAAATGATAGCTGGGCCAGCGAATGTATTTATTTGTGATTCATGCGTTCGAGTCTGTAAGACAATTGTAGACCGTGAACTTGGTGAGCAGGAAAAGAAAAAGAAGAACTCTTCAGTAAAGCCGTTTTTTAACTTACAAAAACCACAAGCAATTAAGGAACACTTGGATCGCCATGTAATTGGGCAAGAACATGCCAAAAAGGTACTTTCCGTCGCAGTTCATAACCACTACAAAAGACTCTCCTCTGAACTTGGCATTGGATCCACCGACAACGCGAAGTCTTTTATGAGTGGAGAATTGGATGATATTGAAATTGAAAAAAGTAATGTTTTACTTATTGGACCAACTGGAAGTGGAAAGACTTATTTAGCCAGAATATTAGCAAGATTATTGGATGTACCCTTTGCAATAGCTGATGCAACAACCTTAACCGAAGCTGGTTATGTGGGTGATGATGTGGAAAATATTGTGCTGAGGCTTTTGCAGTCTGCAGACCAAGATGTTGAAAAAGCCCAATGTGGAATCATTTATGTGGATGAAATCGATAAAATTGGAAGAAAGACCGACAATGTTTCCATTACTCGGGATGTTTCCGGTGAGGGCGTACAGCAAGCTTTACTTAAAATATTAGAGGGTACGATTTGTAATGTTCCCCCACAAGGAGGACGCAAGCACCCAAACCAAGAATACATTCAACTCGACACTGCCAACATTCTTTTTATCTGCGGCGGTGCTTTTGTTGACCTAGATCAAATCATTGAACAACGAATAAGTTCCAAAACGCTTGGCTTTTCTTCTGAAACTCCCAAAGAAACTGCTGAACTTCTGGCTGAAGTAAGGCCCGAGGATCTGGTTAAGTACGGTCTAATACCAGAATTTATTGGACGCTTACCTATTCTCTCCCTCTTAGAGGAACTTAGCCGTGCCGAACTTGTGAAAGTTCTTCGAGACACCAAGAATTCTTTATTGAAACAGTACCAGAAGCTTTTCCTTATGGAGGGTGCCGAACTTCGATTTACTCGAGAAGCCATCCTAGCTAT
>DEYT01000005.1:2053-6496 GCA_002364975.1 Opitutia bacterium UBA3151
ATGGAAGATATCATGCTCGATATCATGTATGATCTACCATCTATTGAAGATCCTGTTCAAGTTGTGATTTCTGCGGGTGTAATAAGAGGTAAATCCAAGCCCAAAATTTCCAACATTGCCGTAAATAAACGAAACGCTGCTTGATTTATTATCGTGAAGGCAATTTCAGCTTGCTACTACGAAGATTATTCCTTGGGTTTTTGTCAACTTGATCATAAAGTTCCAAGGAACTTCTAATTTCGAAGCCCTCTTTCCCTTTTCCCACTTCAATAAACAATTGCTCACTGCGAGTTTGACCGGGACTTAGGTTAGAAAAGAAGTAATTTTTGGACAAACCACGGTATTCAACATTCAAATTCATACTGTTTATCCATGAAGTCCCTTGGTTTTGTACCGTCACTGTAAAGGGAACGGTGCCACTCGAACCAAGATTCTTTAAATTCTCAGGTGGAAAATAATAGCCTACCACAGCACCATCGTTGTAATCTGCAGTGTTACGATGGATGACCCTATTTAGATTCAAGGCTCCATTTCCGCTCGATTCATCAAAACCTGGTTTATCGATTTCATTAGTTAGTTTAAGTATCAAATCTTTAATCTGACTAGTGGATACCCCTTGGCTCCTTGATATTTCGGAAACTAAAGCACCGGTTACTACCGCAGCTGCCGATGATGTTCCATCAAATAAAGTATATTCATCTTCTGTCCAGGCACTAAGTATACCGACTCCAGGAGCGACAATATCAATTCCCTCTCCATAGTTGGAGAAATATGCTACTCGTTCATCACTGTCTAGGGCTCCAACTCCAATTACTTCTTCATAACGAGCTGGATAAGAAACTCCCCGGAACCCATCATTTCCACTCGCAGCTACCATCAGGACACCCTTGGAGGACGCATACTTGATCGCACTATGGAGAACAGAGCTCGGAGTATCTCCTCCTAAACTTAGATTTATTACTTCACTACCCTTGTCTACTGCTGTCACAATAGCTTCGGCTAAAGTGAAAACATCCCCGACACCTTGTTCGTCAAGAACTTGAATCGACAATATCTTTGCACTCGGGGCTACTCCTTGGAAATCTTCTGTAATTCCAGCAATGATCGAGCTTATAGCAGTACCATGACCATTAGCTCTCCCGACCGATTCGATGCTTTGTACAAGAGAGATTTGCTCATGATCAACATGCGACAAGGAAGGATGAGAAAAATCAACACCAGAATCAAGCACTGCTAGAGTTACGCCCCTACCCCAATCAAGTCTTTCCTGATCTAAACCTAGGGATTCTCCCACAGTCTGAACAAGTTTTGAGCTATTCATTTTCTCAGAAAGTCGGGGTTCTCTCGGCTGATATATAGGCTGATTTATCTCCAACCTAGATATGGAATCATCCTCTTGAAGAGCACGAGATGCAAGAGCGGGATCAACAACCCGAAGACGAGCCGTAGAAATCTGAGTCAATGAGGAAAGTAAACGGAGCCCCTTGTTGTCTATATTTTCTAAAAATTCGCTCATTTTTCGAGGAGAAGAAAATCGTAATGAAAAATCATGAAATTTTTTACTGCTCAAGAAATTAGCAATATCTAATGGCTGCGAAGATTCTATATTCGTACTTTCATTTCCCATTGAAAGCATGATGGATTTATCTTCTTGCAGGTAACCATCCCGATCGAAATTCTCGTCTTTAGACTGAAGAATGGATTTAGAAAAATGACCCTGCTCGATACTCAAGAAAAGTACCATTAAAAATATTACAACTAAGATGACAGAAATTCTAACTTTCAAGGTAAAGAGACTCGCGTATTAAATAATTAGTCGCAACATGATTTACACCACATTTCACAATTTTGAATAATAGGATTTTGATAGTAGGACATGGGTTAGCTGGTGCTATCCTTGCTCAAACCTTTGCAAAGCACGGGATAAATGTACATGTAGTTGAAGCCAACCTACCTCATCATGCAAGCCCGATTGCTGCAGGATTAGTAAATCCCCTTATTGGACCCAAGCTCAACCCTCCATTTGATTTAGAAAAATGTTTGCAGGAAATTCATAGACTCAATGATTTCTTTTCTCGAAAGTTTGGAGAATCTTTTTATGAAAATCTATCACTCCATCGAATTTTTAGAAATCAGGAGCAGGCAAACATTTGGAAATCTAATCCTAGTAAAATTTCCCATTTCTACGAGAAAGTAGAAATTGTTGACTCTAAAGAGACCACGATGAAAGCTCCATTTGGGATTGGAATTACCAAATGCTTACGACTTCGAATTCAATCCTTTTTAGAATTCTCTAAACATTCATTGATTGAATCTGATCATTGGATACAGGGTTCCCATAATTATGATACCCAAGGTTACGATTTCATAATATTCTGTGAAGGTTTTAGATCTGCTCAGAATCCATGGTTTTCTTACCTCCCTTTTGCACCCGTACGCGGAGAGATTCTGGAGATCCAAAAAAAGCTTTTATTTGCGGCTAGTAACGGCACCTGGGCAATCCCCCAAAGTTCGACCAGTTTCTTAGCTGGCTCAACATGGGATCATTCAGGTCTTGAAAAAGGGCCAACTTCCGAGGGGAAGAAAAAGATATTAAATGACTTGGATTTCTTAAATCTTAATTCAGTGGAAGTCCTTTCCCATCTTAGTGGCGTCCGCAATGGAACTCTGGATCGAAATCCCATCATCGGTCCGCACCCAGAAAACCAAAAGATCTTTATCTTCAACGGCTTTGGATCAAGAGGGTCCACTACAATTCCACTCTATGCGATGAAACTAGTGGAATTTATATTAGGAAAAAGTCCTCTACCCGAGCACCTAAACCCTAATAGATTTGAAAGTTAATCGTAAGGATAGTATGAAACTTACCGAAAAAGCTCATCAAGCATGGAGTCAAGTAGTTCAACTCAATGATTGCTGTGTCGACATGACGACAGGAAACGGCTGGGACTCGCTTGAGCTCTCCAAGTTGGTTGGTCGGCAAGGTAAAGTTTACGGCTTTGATATTCAGGAGGATGCTATTTCAAATACTCAAGGTTTGCTTTCCCAGGGCAGTAAATATCAGAATTTCAAATTGATCAGGGATTGCCACACTAGGTTTCCAGTGCACCTTCCTCGTGGCTTAAAAGGTCAAATTCGAGCTTTTACATTCAATTTGGGATATTTACCAGGCTCGGACAAGTCGGTGATTACAGAGACTCTAAAATCGCTTCAGGCAATGAAGGAAGCCTACACCTGGCTCACCAAGGATGGTATCATCTCAGTCATTTCCTACCGAGGTCACCACGGAGGAAAAGATGAATTCAAAGGGATCAATCAATGGATTCAACAGGACTCAATAGAGTATCACAGGATCGAGGCTTCGGCGAAGGAAAACTCACCCGTTTTTTTCTTGATCCGAAAAACTTAGAATGGATTTATCAAATCGACTTCCTTCTCATAATCGACTCTGGAATGGCCAAATCCAAATAGTTTTAAAAACTCCTTTTGGTAATCCGAAAAAGCAGTTAATGAATGCAGGTTGCCTGATTCAACTTGGGGCCATAACTTGATAATTTCTTGCTGAATTGAATCTTCCATTTCCCAATCATCCAGTCGAATTCTATTATGTTCATCAAGAGGAATCTGATGGCTACCCTCATAAAGTAAGCGATTGAATAAACGGGTAGTCTGCTCGATACAACCTTCATGAGAACCAGCTGCCTTCATAATCTTAAACAGGATAGAAACGTAAAGTGGGACAACCGGAATAGCTGAACTTGCTTGGGTTACCACTGCTTTATTGACCGAAACGATGGAACGCCCATTCACCGACTCACTCAATAAAGTGTCCAGCTTGCGTCCGCTTTGCTCTAAATGCTCCTTCGCTTTTCCTATAGTACCATTTCGGTAAATCGCTCGGGTCACTTCAGGACCGATGTAGGAGTAAGCGAGGTTCATACAGCCCGGTGCTAAAAGTTCAGACTCTAGAAGCTTTTCTGTCCAACTGCACCAGTCATCGCCACCCATTACACGCTCGGTGCTATAAACTTCTTCCTCAGTCGCTGGGTTTATAACTATTTCTTTAATCTCTTCCTTATCCGTATCGAGAGTTTTATTTTTGTAAATGGATCCAATTGGTTTTAAGCAGGCCCGATATGTATTACCATCTTTCGGATCTGTTCTTCGCGGAGAAGCTAGGCTATATATGATTAAATCGAATTGGCCCATTTCCTTGGCTTTCATAATCACTTCCTCTTTGCATTCATCCGAAAATGCATCGCCATTTACATCTACTGTGGCTATCCCCTTATCTTTGGCTAATTTAGAAAAAGCCAAGGAATTGTAAAATCCAGCACTTGCAGGTTTATCCTCCTTGGGTGGTCTTTCAAAATAAACCCCCAAGGTTTCTGCTCGTGCAGAGAAAGATGCTGAAATTCTACTAGAAAGACCATAACCAGTTGA
>DEYT01000097.1:0-3158 GCA_002364975.1 Opitutia bacterium UBA3151
GTTTTGATAGTTAGAAAATAGAAATTATCTTGAAAACAACCCATTAAGAATCCGAAATATCGTAAAGATTATTTCCTTTCTAAATGGAGTTTGATTCTTCTTTAATCAACAAGTTAGGTTTAGCCTAAGTTTTCTGTTGATAGAGTAAAATTGACTGATAATTTTTTCTCATGTCCAAAGAATATCCTACTGAAATTCCCTTTGCCCCTCGCACATCAATCGAACAGGTTGAGGAAGGTAACCAGTTAGCACCTAAGTTTGATGAGAATGGATGTATTCCATGCATTACTACCCATGCAGAAACTCGAGAAGTTTTAATGTTTGCATTCATGAATTCGGATGCTCTTCGACTATCCATTTCCACTGGTCTTGCTCATTATTGGTCGCGTTCACGACAAAAGCTTTGGAAAAAAGGGGAAACATCTGGCATGTTTCAACATATTGATCGCATTCGTATCGATGATGACCAGGATTGCGTAATTTTGGAAGTTAAATTAACTCCGCCCACAACCGGAGGTATCGAAGCCTCATGTCATGTTGGATATCGATCCTGCTTCTATCGTGCAGTTCCTGTAAAACCTGAAACTGCGGAGGACCTAAGGCTTGAATTTCTGGAAGACGATAAGTCTTTCGATCCTGACCTGGTGTACCCGGGTGTTCCCAATCCCACACGCCTTTGAAGAAGTCTTAAGTTGCAATGAGTCATGACGAGCATACCAAAACCACCCGCTCGCTTTTTGAAATCGGCTCGGAGATCCCTCAAAATCCCGAGGTAGAACGAGAAGTTCAGGATCGAAAGGGCGAGGCAAAAAGAGTGGTGAAGCGTCTTGCTGCTATCTTTAAAGACCTTAAGGATGCGGCTTACCCCTTAAAAAATAAAACTGGGTAGTGCGTCCGTCTAGTTATAAAGGCACCAAAACCATGCCCGGGGTGGAGAAGGTTCTCCAGTACTTGGTTTTCGAGATTAAATTCATGGCTATTGCCTCAATCGGTTTTTCGATGAACTTGTTAAAGAGTCAGGCATTATTCTGTTTACTACAAAAACTGGCCCCGATACCCTGCCTTACGACGCGATGAACCCTGAGTTTTGGATTGAATGCCTTGATCTAATGGAAGCCACTTTCTCCTCTTAAAAAATTGGAATATTCAATTTTCTTACCCTTTTCCAGAATGGAATGTCGAAGCTTAAGTATGAGGAATTAACAAAGAATTGGTACCGAGGTAAATGAAATTTCTTTTCACATAACAACAAATATGCTTCACCTAATCTTTTGAATTTTGATATGTATTATTCTCCCTCACTTTATAACCATATGAAATCATTACAGAGCATCCTTCTCCTCTCGATATTATCAGCTTTTAGCTTTTCCTCTTTGGCATTTGCCAAGAATAAAAAGGTCGTATTTCTGGCCGATCGTGGAAAAAACACAGAAGTCCATGCCCATGAAAGTGGAAACGCCATCCTTGCTAGTGCTCTGGAGGAGAGTGGTTTAGGCTTTGATACTGCTCAATTCAAAGGTTGGCCCACCGATGTCAAAGCTTTCGATGGTGCCGACTCTGTAGTCATCTTTTGTAATGGTGGCAAGGGTCACCTCGTGATGAAGCATCTCGACCAGTTCGAGAAACTGATCGATTCCGGAGTGGGTTTCGTTTTCATGCACTACGCAGTCGAAGTGCCGATCGGAAGGGCAGGGGTTCTCATGCGTGAGGCTATGGGCGGATACTTTGAAACCAACTGGTCGGTTAATCCGCACTGGACTGCTGATTTTAAATCTCTTCCCAAGCATCCAATTACTCGTGGGGTAAAGCCATTTAACCAAAAGGACGAATGGTATTTCCACATGCGTTTTCAGCCAGAAATGAAGGGTGTCTCACCGATTCTTTCAGCCCATCCTCCCAAAGAAACTATGGACCGCAAGGACGGTCCTCACTCCAATAACCCTCATGTACGGAAATCCATGGCTGCGGGTGAAATTCAGCATATTGGTTGGGCCTATGAACGTCCCAATGGCAAAGGCCGTGGCTTTGGCACCACCGGAGGCCATTATCATAATACTTGGGCTAGAGACAATTGGCGCACTACCATACTCAACGCGATCGTCTGGACTTGTGGTGTAGAAGTACCTAAAGGCGGAGTGCCATCGATTGCTCAATTGATCAAGTAATGCCCTTTCCATCTCAATGCCCCCCGCCTTTTGTAAAAAGCCAAAGATCAAAGCCAAGAAAAATTATGTTTAAAACGATACCTGTAATTATTATCGCAATTGCGATGCAATTTTCATTTGGACCTGTTGCATCCTTTGCGGATGATCATAAAGGTTCTTCCAAGATCAAAGTATTTTTAGTGGACGGACAGAATAACCATGATTGGAAGAGATGTTCCCCGGTAATGATTAAAACTCTGGAAGCAACCGGGAGATTCCACATGGAGCGTGCAATTGTCTCGAAGGAAGAGATCGCTGACTTTAAACCTGATTTTGGCAAGTACGATGTAATTCTATCCAATTACAATGGAGAGCCCTGGCTTCAGCAAACGCAGGATGCTTTTGTGAAATATGTAAAAAATGGAGGTAATTTGGTGGTGGTGCATGCGGCGGATAATTCCTTCCCCAAGTGGAAAGAATTTAATGAAATGATTGGGCTTGGAGGCTGGAAGGGACGGAATGAAAAGGACGGGCCCTATGTCTATTGGAAAGACGGAAAAATCGTTCGTGATGATTCCAAGGGTAAAGGTGGATCCCATGGACGCCCCTGGGAATATAAAGTCGTAGTGCGCGAAAAGAAACATCCAATTACCCGCGGTTTGCCCACTGAATTTCTAATGGTCAAGGAAGAGTTATATGACCGCCTCCGTGGCCCAGCCAAAAATATGACCGTACTTGCCACCGCATTTGCTGAAGGTGGATCCGAGCGACACGAACCCGTCTTGATGACAATCAAATATGGAAAGGGTAGGGTATTTCACACCGTTATGGGTCACAGCCATACTTCGATGGGTGGGGTTGCCTTTCAGGAGACCCTGATTCGAGGGACGGAATGGGCGGCTACTGGTAAGGTTACTTTTCCTCCGGTGACTTCCGAAGTGCTCCCGGTTGATCGCGCGGCTTATCGTGATGTCAAGGACATCAAGACCCTGAACTAATTCAGTTTTCTTAAAT
>DEYT01000097.1:3510-4743 GCA_002364975.1 Opitutia bacterium UBA3151
GCTTACTTTTTTCCTTTCCCAAGAGCTTTCAATTCAACCTTACGAAACTCAACGGGGTGGCTTTCCGATTGCAGTGAAATGGTACCGCCTTCAAGAAGGGTACCGTCATCCAGTTGTGGATTTGTGTATTCCATAACCGTTTCTCCGTTGATGATATGCTTAATTGATTTACTTCCCATCACTTCGATTTCCAAGGTCACCCACTGGTCTCCATGGTAGGTTTTACTGTTACTGCTAAGGCAGTGGCGCTTCAATAATTTACCATCCATGATCACATCTGTGCCAGGAGTGCACAAGTTACCGGTAGGTCGCTTGCCATCTCCTTTGCCCCCTAGGAGTTGAACTTCAATTGAATTGGGAAAGTCCTGATCCTTGGTCATGGTTTCGGGAGTTTGTCCGTGAATCATAACTCCACTATTACGAAATGCCCAACCGGGTCCTCCATTTGCCTGTTCTCCCAAGAAACGATATTCGGCACGGAAAAGGTAATGGGAAAAAGGGGCCTTGTAAAACAGATGACCAAAGGTTTCGTCAAAGGTGTCATATTTGTCGTAAGATACCCGGATCACTCCGTCTTGAACGGCAAAGGTGTCATTGTGATTTATTCCGACCTCATGGCCACGAATCTTTACGGTCCAGTCCGACAAATCCTTACCGTTGAATAGTTGAATCCATTTGCCTTTGTGATCATTTGCTGAGGTGGGCAGGTATGTTAAGGTAATCGCAGTAATTAGTAATAAAATTGGTAAATTAGACCTTTTCATACAAAAATAATTTTCTAGATTAACAGCAACCACACCCATCGCCATGGGATTTAGGCTTAGAAAACATAGAAAGTGTCGATTCATCTGTTTTTGGTTCGTCATATGAAATCAATCGTCGAACCGGAGTAAATGGAGGGGTCTCTCCCATGCGATGGTTGGCAAGCGAACACAAATCCCCCCAAGTTGTTAATGTCTCTTTTATGCTGTGGGCGACGGTGAGTGTTTCCCCGTTCGCATCGCAATGGTAGTCGTAGGTGATCACAATAATATTTTCTGTTTGGTAATTTCGGTTTTGTGGAGCACTTGCTCAGTTACCTCTTGATAAAAAGTAGATGGAACATAGCAATTTCAAAGATAGGTTAGTTTAATTGTAATATTAGGAATAAATCAAATCATATTCACAATAACGGTTCGTATAAATAAATTAAAATCATAATTCGAAAATCGTATGGAAAACAGATGTTTCCTG
>DEYT01000097.1:5126-5557 GCA_002364975.1 Opitutia bacterium UBA3151
TTGCAGACTGTTGCTTGATTTTACCCGACAAAATATTTTCTTTTAGGTAAGAATCAGTTTTGATCAGAAACCTCATTTGTCATAGCGTGCTTCATGAAAATCTTTAAATCTGGAAAATTAAGAAGAATCTTTATTTCACTAAGTGTATTTTTTTTTGTCACCAGTACCATGGGTTTTCTTTACGGAAATTTTCAAGGAGGAATGATTTTTCTTACCGCTGCCTTTGTATGTTTTGCACTGGCTTCAGTATGCAGTAAGGGAATTTTTCGTCAGCTGGCCTTTACCATTTGGATTGCTACGGGCGTGGCGGTTGGATTCGCATTCCATGACTCTTTTCTCATTTTCCCCAAATGGGTTCCAGGACTTGGAGAAATGGAGATGTCCATCATTTTTATTCCGGTTCTTCAAGTGATTATGTTTGCGATGGGTAC
>DEYT01000068.1 GCA_002364975.1 Opitutia bacterium UBA3151
AATGCGGCTACTTTTTTTAATAATGGAAAATGATTCAGTTCAAAGGATGCAATTTTGTATAGAGATGGAGAGATTTCTTGTTCAAGAAAATCAACTGCCGTCTCATCAAAAGGAGAACTAAAGCAAACTAACTCATTTTCCTTTGCTTTTCTGGCAATTTCACTATGCCACTCCCATGGTGTCATCGCTTCATGGTATAAATCGTGCAGGTATTTTCCTCTCCATAATCCTTCTTTGATCAAAAATCTATCATCTTTAGAATTAACGGTTATGGTTTCCGGTTTGTAGGTTTGGAGTTTAATTGCATGGGCACCTGAGATTTTTGCGGCATCAACGAGTTCCAAAGCCTTTTTCAGTGAGCCTCCATGATTGCCTGAGAGCTCAGCAACGATAAACGGAGCCTGATCAGAAGAGGTCAAATTTGAATTCATGTGGTGCCAACCTAATTATATAGATTAAGACGGGATGAAATCTTTCAATAAGAGCTTGAGTTCCTCACCTGAAAATTGAACCGTGTTTATATTACTGGCGTAAGTAAAGTTGTCTGGACACTTCGTACCGCCTTTAATTCCGATTTTATTCCCCCAGAATGTCTGAATGGGTTGAATAACGAAATGGTTTTCAAATTCCATTACATTTCTGGCTTCGTCCTCTGGGATCAGAACCTCATGCATTTTTTCTCCGGGACGAAGGCCGATGGTGTCCCAATCACAATCTGGAGCCACTAAATTCGCAATATCTGCAACCGTACAAGCTGGGATTTTGGGGATGAACAATTCTCCGCCTACCATATCCCCAAGTGATTTTAGAACAAATTCTGCACCTTGTCTCAGTGTAATCAAAAATCTGGTCATTTCTGGGTTTGTAATCGAAATAGTGCCAGTCTCTCTTTGTTTTTGAAAAATAGGAATCACACTGCCCCGGCTTCCAACCACATTTCCATATCGAACCACCGAAAAAACTGTTCCACCTCCGCTACCATAACTATTTGCAGCAATAAAAACTTTGTCCGAGCACAATTTCGTAGCACCGTATAAATTTACTGGATTCACTGCTTTATCAGTGCTCAATGCTAATACCTTTTTAACTCCAGCTTTTAAGGCTGCTTCCATGACATTGGTTGCACCATTCACATTGGTCTTTATGAATTCATGCGGATTGTATTCAGCTGCCGGAACTTGCTTTAGGGCAGCGGCATGGATTACATAATCAACCTGACGCATTGCTAATTCAAGTCGGTCACGATCTCTCACATCACCGAGGAAAAATCGAATAGCTGAATGTTTGAATTCTTCGAGGGACTGCATTTCGCTCTGTTTCCACTCATCCCTTGAGTAAATAATAACTTTTTTGGGATTAAAGTTTTTCAAAGCGAGTCTGACAAATTCTCTACCAAATGAGCCGGTTCCCCCGGTAATTAATATAGATTTCTCTGAAAGCATTCTTGGTGGAATCATGTAATTTCCACATGAAAAAGTCGATTCCAAAGAATTTGCGTACTTAAGAAGTATAAATTCTTAAACTAAATTACTTTTTCGACTCAAGTTATCAATAGCAAGGGAAGCTTTTAAAATTGAATTATCGATGGATTCAAATGTGTGCGCATTGCTAATGAACCAGTTATGGTGAGGATGGAAGTATAGACCCTCTTTGGCACATAATCTGCAAAACTCTTGGATTTTAAAAAGGTTGGAATCTCCCTCTATAAATGGATATGGCATGGATGATGGACCAGTCATAGTTAAGGGAAAGTTTTGTTTTTTAGCTACACTTTCGAGCTGATCACAAAAGTATTTTCCCTTGCTAAGTACTTGTTTGGCAACCCCTTCTCTCTCGGATATCTTTAAGGATGAAATAGCTGCTGCCATGGCAACCGCGTCGTTCCAGCAACTTCCAGTCAAAAAGACTTCTGCAGATGCTAACTTATGCTCGGCTTTTCCCACGCAAGCAGAAATGGCGTATCCGTTCCCAAGTCCTTTTGAGTAAACTGCAAGGTCCGGAGTGAAATTAAAAAAACGGTGGGATCCACCATCATGCAGGCGCCCACCTGCTCGAACATCGTCAAGAATCAAAAAGGCTTCCTCCTTATTACAGGTAGCACTTACTTTTTCCCAAAACCCAGCAATAGGCAATTCTGACCTTTGGAACGATGGGTGATGATAGGGAGTCAAGATGACTGCAGCAATTTGGTTCGGGAACTTTTTGAATAATGAACTCAGATGGTCAGGATCATTCCAATTAAACTCTAGTATTTCTTGCCGGTCAGAAGGAATTCGACCACCGAGACCGGGGTCACACCATGAATCGACACCATGATAAGCACCCTTTGCTTTTATAATATATTTTCGCTTGGTTTTTTCTCTCGCTACTCGAATAGCCCAAGTAGTTAAATCGGAACCATTTTTGGCAAAAACTGCCCAGTCTGCAAAATCTATTTTTTGCACAAGAATTTCTGCCAGTTCTACCATGACTTCTGATGGTTGGTTGAAGACTGTACCCATCTCTCGTTGAATGGTTGCAGCCCTTTCGATTTCTACATTGGAGTATCCATGTAAAATAGCACCAAAACCGCACATGAAATCAATCCACTCCTTTCCATCCACATCTTCGAATGTATATCCACTCGCTTTCTTACAATAATGAGGGAAACAGTCAGGCAATCCTGCCGCAGGAGCAACATGACCATAGATTCCTCCTGGTATTACTTTCTTGGCTCTCTGAAAAATTAGCTCTGAATTAGATTTCATGCTCAAAGCGTTTTAGGTATGGGAACTTCTTTCATTGCAAGCCTTGAAATGTAGCTGAATTTTTCGATTAAAGGAATCCTTCCTCTAATCAAAACATTCTTCTCAGCAGCGTCAACCAAGGGATCAATTTTGCCCAATGCTCCACGGTAGGCAGTGTTCAGATCTTTAAAAGTTACGACAATAGAAGGTTTTTCTTGCGTATTGCGATTACTCGTTTGCCAGAAGTTATTGGTTGAACATGAAACACTACCTAAGAACTCTTCCTTAAGGTAAAAGTCTATCTTACCAGATTCATCGGCCATGATTGATTTAGAATAAGAATGGAAATTCAAATAACAAACAGCGGTTTCCAATCCTGCTAGCATCAGAATCCTTACCTGTTCCATAGTATGTTTCTTTTTTAAATAAACCCTTCTTATCATGATAAGAGTGAGAAGTGCACCCAAGCTTTTAATTGGTTTTTTTAAAAGGCATGCGATTTTTGGGATGGCAAAGGTGCCACCTGCGACACAGACCAAATTCACATTCGAGAAAATCAAATTATTTTCCTTGGTCAAAGAAATCCAGGATGGACCTTGGAGTTTGGGTTGCAAACATTGTACCCAAATATTTTGCTCTATCATTTCCTTGCTTGCTGCAGACAGCGAGCAAGCTATTGCCCAAGCAGATATTTGCTCTTTGGCAGGATGATCATTTTTCATTTCCAATCCTCTCAATGATTTCAAGGATGCTGGGTTCACTGGGAAGAGTGACTCCAATAGCTGAAATTTCTTTTTCTAAGCATAACGGAAACTGCTCAGGCTTAGAAATAATCGAAGCTTTACATCCATGTAATTTCCAATAATTAAGATTATTTGTTTCTTGAGGCATCACTCCTCCGCAAATATTGAAGATGATGGGAGTATGCATTGCAAGTGCCTCTGCACTTATACCTGCCCCCGGTCTAGCTAATAGGCAACATGTTTTACTTAATAAGGAAACCATTTCTTCAGCCCCTACCTTGAGGAGAGCAATAATTATTACCCCCTTCCCTAAATGCATTGAATTTAAATCTTTTTGTAATTTTCGATTTTCACCGCAGAGAGCTACAATTTGTTTTACATTAGAATTTCTCAAAGATTTGTTCATTTCCCTACAAATTCTCAAATGGTTGTTTGTCCCATTAGCGCCCGTCCCAAGGGTAACAAAGTTCTCTCTAGGATTAATGCCCATAGACTTAAGTATGATCTTGGAATTTCGTTCGACTTTATCTGAATTTGTATGAAACGCTTGCCTTAGCAGCAATCCACCCACCCGCACTTTTGAAGGGGGCATGCCTTTTCTTATTGCGGCCTCACAAGTTGATTCGAACGGACCAGTAAATAAATCAGCTTTTGGGTTGATCCAGTGTCTGCTGAATCCTTTTCCATCTGCAAACTCACCGCAATATATAATGAACTTCGATTCTGGGAAACATTGTTTTGTTATATCAAGATAGGCATGATTTAGGTGAGCGTGAACGCTTACCAAGACTTCAGGCTTAAAATCTTCAATAAATGATTTGAAGTGATTTCTTCCAATGAGAAGCCTACTACTCCGATGTAAGTAGGCACACTCAAGGAATTTAAAATACAGGGAATGACACCACGGTGCCTTTTTCTGGATAAAATTATAAAGGTTGGTACCAAATCTGTAAAGAGCACTAGTTTGTTCCAAAGGGTGGAAAACTTCTGCAGCATATCCTCTGTTGATCCACCACTCCTTTAACGCGAAAGCTCTCATGTCATGCCCGCCTCCAGTAGAGGAACTAAGTATAAGCAGGTTCATGATATCTGGAAATTACTAAACTTAAATTCTTAGAAAGGAAAAATTTCTAGAAGATTTTAATTTTTGCTATTCTAACTCGTGAATAAATAGACCGCTCCTTAACTTTGGTTCAAACCATGTGGTCTTAGGAGGCATGATTTCACCTGCATCTGCAATGGAAATAAGCTCATCCATGGAGACGGGGAATAGGGCAAAAGCAACTTTCATTTCTTTTGAGTCAACCCTTCGCTCTAATTCATTTAATCCGCGAATTCCTCCTACAAAATCGATCCTTGTATCCTTACGTAAATCTTCAATTCCCAGAATGGGACTGAGAATTTTTTCGGATAAAAAAATTACATCTAAGTCCGCTTTTGGATTTTCGGTAAAGTTCCTGTCCTTCGGTTTCAGCGAATACCACTGATTTTCAAGATACATGGAAAATATTCCTTTTTCATTAGGCGGAGAAGCTTCATGAAGCTTTGTAATGTAGAATGTCTTTTCGAGTTCAGAGATGAAATCAATTGGGCTTTTACCGTTAAGATCTTGAACGACTCGATTGTAGTCGTAAATTTTTAATTGATCATCTGAAAAAAGAACTGCCATAAAAAAATTATATTCCTCGGTTCCGTTGTGATGGGGGTTATCATCTTTCTTTTTTTGACCGACTCTCGCCGCTGCGGCAGTTCGGTGGTGACCATCTGCTACATATAAATTTGGTACAGCATTAAATTCAAATTCTATGAGGGAGATATCTTTGTCATCATTTACGATCCATAGTTCGTGCCTAATTTCATCCTCAGAAATAAAATTATAGACAGGTTCAAAATTTACAATTTTCTGAATAAGAAGATTAATATTCTGTACGCCACGATAGGAGAAGAAAACGGGTTCAGCATTAGCATTTTGAGTTTCAACATGTCGAACTCGGTCGTTTTCTTTTACGGTTCTCGTAAGTTCATGCTTCTTGATTCGACCTTCATAGTACTCTTGGTAATCACAGCAACCCACAATTCCAGTTTGCTCCCTACCCTCCATGGTTAGCCTATAAACATAATATGAGGCTTTTTGTTCTTTAATTAAATAACCCTTGGAGGATAACTTTTTTAAATTTTCTAATCCTTTATCATAAACTTTCTGATCATAAGGATCAATCTCTTCAGGAAGTTCGATTTCAGGTTTAATCACTCGCAAGAAGGAAAGATTATTGCCCTTTGCCTCATCCTTCGCCTCCGCAGCGTTCAGAACATCATAAGGACGGGAAGCAATGTCTTTTGCAAACTCCGGTTTTGGTCTTAGGGCTTTAAATGATTTAAAGGTGGCCATGATTCAGATTTTTGAGAGTACGAACTATCAAAGATGAATGTGAAAGCTTACTTCTTAGAG
>DEYT01000117.1:0-2905 GCA_002364975.1 Opitutia bacterium UBA3151
AGCCATCCTACCACTTGGTAAACTAAGCTTCCGGCTTGTTGGATCCAAAGTAGCAAATAATTTATCTGCGGCTAATACTGTTGAACCCGAAAGTGCATTGAGAAGAGTAGACTTTCCTGCATTGGTATAGCCCACCACAGCAATTGTTGGCAGAGGAATTCGATGCCTTTTTTTTCGACTGGTTTGTCTTCTGGTGGAAACTTGTCGGATTTCCTTCTTAGTGGATGCAATCTTGTCCCGTAGCATTCTTTGATCGAGTTCAATCTGAGCCTCACCTTCCCCCCTTTGAGTTACCCCTCCTCCACGTTGCCTCCCCAAGTGAGTCCATGCCCGGCGGAGACGAGGCAAAGAATATTCCAAGCGGGCAAGCTGAACCTGTAAAGTTG
The DNA here is from genome assembly GCA_002364975.1 of Opitutia bacterium UBA3151. Taxonomy (GTDB): domain Bacteria; phylum Verrucomicrobiota; class Verrucomicrobiia; order Opitutales; family Seribacteraceae; genus Seribacter. The sequence continues at coordinate 387 of DEYT01000117.1, forward strand.
CTTCTTTAGTTTGAGCTCTCTCTGCAAAAACATCGAGGATTACCTCATGCCGATCAATGACCAAAACTTTACTTTCTTCTTCCCAATTTCTTTGTTGGCTCGGTGAAATCACATTGTCGAAGATAATCACATCGCAATTTAGCTCTTTTACTTGCCCGACGATTTCTTCAAGTTTTCCTTTTCCTATCAAGTGCCCGGGAAAAGTCTTGCGAGTTCTCACCACCTGTTTCTTAAAAATCTGAATCCCTAGGTTCTTTACCAATTCCTCCAACTCCTCGAGTAATGACTCTGCAACCTCTCGCTCATCTTCTCGCTTAATTACTGAAATTAAATAGGCCCTTTCGACCAACCTTGGCTTCTCCCGGACTTCAAACACTCAGCAAACAAGTAGAGGTTATTCCCTAAATAAGAGGTTCGGACAAAACGACCGAACCCCTCATTTCCAGAAAATGGTTAGACAAACTTTCTTAGCTCACTGATGCTTGGGCTGCAGCTAAACGAGCTGTTGGAACCCGAAAAGGTGAGCAACTGACATAATTCAGGCCAATCTTGTGGCAAAACTCCACGCTCTTGGGATCGCCACCGTGTTCTCCGCAAATACCAAGTTTGATATTTCGACGGCCAGCTTTTCCCTTTTTGACTCCGATCTCCATAAGTTGTCCAACTCCGCTTTGATCAACGCTAGCAAAAGGATTGGCATCAATAATATCTAATTCTGTATAGTTCGGAAGAAAACTTCCTGAATCATCCCGGCTCATGCCCATAGTGGTCTGGGTTAAATCATTCGTGCCAAAACTGAAGAACTGAGCGGTTTTGGCAATTTCGTCTGCCACCAATGCTGCTCTTGGGATCTCAATCATGGTACCAACCAAGTATTTAACTTTATCCCCTTTGGCCGCAAAGACCTTCTTTGCGGTTTCATGAATGACCTCAACTTGTAATTCTAATTCCTTTGGAAATCCAACCAGAGGAACCATAATTTCAGGATTAACTTCAATTCCGCTTTTCTGTACGAGCAGGGCTGCTTCAATAATAGCTTGTGCCTGCATCTCCGTAATTTCAGAACAAGAAACTCCTAGCCGGCATCCACGGTGACCAAGCATCGGATTGAACTCGTGCAGATCTTCCACACGTTTTTTGATTACAGCCAAAGAGACCCCAAGTTTTTTTGCCAAATCCCTCTGAGCCGTCAGATCGTGGGGCAAGAATTCGTGTAAGGGAGGGTCCAGCAGACGAATGGTTGCAGGACGGCCTTCCAATGCCTTGAAGATTCCTTGAAAATCTCTTCTTTGATAAGGTAATAGCTTTTTGAGTGCTTTCCGGCGATCCACTTCATTATCCGCAAGGATCATCTGTCGCATCGCATCAATACGATTTCCTTCGAAGAACATATGCTCAGTACGGCACAATCCAATTCCAGATGCACCAAACGCGATCGCGTTCTGAACTTGCGAGGGAGAATCGGCATTTGTACGCACCAACATTTTAGTCGCCTTTTCACACCAGCTCATCAGCTGAGAAAAGTTCTTGAAATCACGACTCTTTTTGGGATCTAATTTCTTATCAATTAGAACTTGAATGATCTCCGAAGGCGCCGTTTTTAATTCGCCCGCAAATATTTCACCCGTAGTTCCATTAATGGAAAGATAGTCCCCTTCCTTGTAAGTGGAACCATCTACTTTAAGAGAGCGTGTTTTGTAATCGATATCTAATTCTGCCGCTCCGCAAACACATACTTTCCCCATTTGACGGGCAACTAAAGCAGCGTGCGAAGAAACTCCCCCGCGGGCTGTCAATATTCCCTCTGCAGCAATCATTCCCCGTAAATCTTCAGGAGAAGTCTCTTGCCGGACTAAGAGAACCGGTCCTTTTTTTGCAGCTTCCACAGCACGCTCCGCGTTCATACAAATTTTACCAGAAGCAGCACCTGGGCCTGCAGGGAGTCCCTTGCAAAGTTTTTTCGCTTTTTTCTGTGCAACTGTATCAAAAACTGGAGAAAGTACTTGATCCAGTTGTTCAGCAGGAACTCTCTTAATAGCGGTTTTCCAGTCAATTAACTTTTCCTTTACCATCTCCGTTGCAATACGCACAGCAGCAAGTCCAGTACGTTTGCCATTTCGGGTTTGTAGCATGAAGAGCTTTTCTTCTTCGATGGTAAACTCAAAGTCCTGCATGTCCTTGAAATGCTTTTCCAATTTTTTCTGCACCAGTACTAATTCCTTGAATGGCTTCGGTAGAACTCGCTTGAGCTTGGCCACAGGCTGCGGAGTACGCACACCAGCAACCACATCTTCACCTTGGGCATCGGTAAGAAATTCACCGTACAGAACTTTTTCTCCACTTGCAGGATCCCGGGTAAAGCCCACTCCTGAACCGGATTTTTTTCCCGTATTTCCAAAGACCATAGCCTGGACATTTACGGCCGTTCCCCATTCTGCAGGAATACCATATTTTCGGCGATATACAATTGCTCGGTCATTCATCCAAGAGCTAAAGACCGCTCCAACTGAGCCATCTAG
>DEYT01000117.1:3290-30930 GCA_002364975.1 Opitutia bacterium UBA3151
CCAACTAACTCCTGCATCTGTGCAACGGAAATACGAGAATCATCAACTTCCCCTTTCTCCTGAGGAAAGATTTCTTTCTTAAATTCTTCGATAATGTGCTCGAACGGATCATGATCTTCATTGGGTAGTTTTTGGACACCCATCACAACATCACCATACATTTGAATAAAACGACGGTAACAGTCCCAAGCGAAACGGGCGTTGCCGGATGCTTCCGCTAAGGCACCAACGGTATCATCATTCAAACCGAGATTAAGGATGGTATCCATCATACCTGGCATTGAATCTCGGGCCCCCGAGCGTACTGATAAAAGAAGAGGCTTTTTCATATCGCCCAATTTTTTTCCTAGCTGCTTCTCCATCGTAGCCACTGAGGCTTTGATTTGATCATCCAAACATTTTGGGTAGTTTCTTTTGTGGTCGTAAAAATAAGTGCAGACCTCGGTCGTTATGGTAAATCCTGGGGGCACGGGCAATCCGATCTTAGCCATTTCAGCCAAGTTTGCACCTTTACCTCCAAGCAATTCTCTTTGCTTGGCATCACCGTCGGTCTTTTTTCCAAAATCATAGACATATTTGGGATCGTTGGATTTTGCGGAAGAACGCTTTTTAGCAGTTTTTCCAGTTGAATTACTTTTGGCTGGTTTTGCCTTCTTTTTCTGTACCATTTTATGCTTTTAAGGTTAGCTTCTAATTTTAAATTCAAAGAACCATAATACTATGTGAGTATGGATTTTGAAAAAGGGAAGGTAATTTAATCTTATTTTTTGGATGTTTTGTCAATGGACGACTTGAACTTCATAAGCTAAACCTTCAAAGTCCTCCTTTAAAAGTGGACGAAATCGGTCGAAGCATTCATATTATATTGTTTGTCTTTAATCAGAAGACAAAAAAAACGCAAATAAACCATCGATGAGTTCAAAAGATCAATCAGGACCCAAAAAATTTGGAGAAAGATTTCGTGACGACGGCTTAATTGGTGCACTGCGAAAAAAAGTGAGCTCTTCGAAAGCTGGACCCAACGAAATGCATTTCCTGGAGCATCTTGAAGAATTACGTTGGGTAGTCCTTAAATGTTTTTGCGCTTTCATTATAGGGTGTTTGGCCATTGCTGTTTTCATGCAAGACTCGGTAAAAGTTCTGCAAGTTCCTTTGATCAAGGCAGTGGAAGATTTTGGCGAAATTGGAATTGATCTACAAAGCGTTGGACTCGAGGAATATGTTCAAACTCTTGAAAAACAAGAGGTTGACCTAGGAATGCTAAGGAACGCTGAGGAGGAGGATTTAGGAAGCTGGGGAATCACAAACCCGCATCATCAAACCCGAATTCTTACCCATTTTGCAAGTGGGCAAAATCGTAACCTCTTGCAAGTAATTCGATCTTATTCTCCCATCTTCATAGCCATGAAAATCTGTTTTCTTGGAGGACTGGGAGTATCGCTTCCTGCCATATTGTATTTTATCGGCGGGTTTGTCGTTCCCGGCTTAACTCCAAAAGAAAAAAGAGTTTTCTTTCCAGGGTGCGTAGCGGCAACACTACTTTTTATTGCGGGTGCTTCGATGACATATCTTTTTATTCTTCCAGTATCACTCGCATTTACCATTGAATTTTCTTTCAATGTCTTAGGACTCGATGTTTATCGTCCTGAAGCTGGAAACTACTACAGCACCGTTATATGGATGACATTTGCGGTAGGCATTGCGTTCCAATTTCCACTTGTCCTCGTACTACTCATCAGAATCGGCATTTTATCAGTAGAAAAATTGCGTAACAGCAGGAGGCTTGTTCTCGTCATATTAATGATTTCTGCAGCTTTGATCACCCCCGGTGGTGATCCAGTCAGCCTCTGTATTTTGACCATCCCACTTTATGTTTTGTATGAATTGGCGATCATCATTGGCTCTGCAATTGAGCGAAGAAAAGCAATTTCGGAATGGAAAGAATGGGATGAAAGTATTCAAGGTCCAAAACCAGAATACCCAAAGGGAAAAGGAACCCCATTATGGGTATATCTCATTTTTCTAGTTTTCTTTGCTGCCCTCACTTACATTTTCCTGAAATACCAGAATACAATTCAAGAAAGCCTGGATAGCCTTTCTTGGGGCACTGTAGAGAATATCGATAAGAAAAAGGGAGTGGATTCCAACGAAACAACCTGGAAAACTGAAAACCAGCCGCAGCTCCCCATAAAAGAAGACCAACCTTTCTTTCTTCAACTCATTCCGGTCCAAGAAAATAATGATCGTAGAATTCCTGATTCCAACCAATCTGAGCCGATCCTCTTTAAGGCTCTAATAATAAAAAATCAGTCCGAAAATAAGTAATTCTTGCAAAATGTAAAACCTACCATCAAGTATGGTTGTATGAGAAAAGAAAATGCATTTGGTAAGAAAATCAAGGGCCTCAGAGCAAAAGCAGGGCTGACACAACCACAACTGGCCAGCTCAAGTGGTGTGGCAACTTCCATTGTAAACGACATTGAAAATGGGATTAGATCAGCAGGGTGCAAAACTATAAATAAGATTGCTTTGGGACTTGGATTGGATGAACAGGAAAGGTTTCTTCTCGTTTTAAAAGGATTGGAATTTTCTAAACGCGATTTTTTGATTCCTGACTTTGAGCAATACCCTGCCGAGTTATTAAATTTTTTGCCTTATGTATTAAGTAGAGCGGGGATTACTGCCAAAAGCATTAAAAACATCGAACTGCCAACCGGAGGGAAAAAAAATTTGGAAATCACACTAGAATCTAAGAGAAAAATCCAGTTGGATATCCGAGTCATTACCAATTCCTAGCATTTCAAATTCTATGGATGGCATTCGTATAGATCGATGGCTCTGGGCAACCCGTTTCTATAAAACCCGGTCCCTTGCTACTGACGCATGTAAAAGAAAACTTATTCGTATTAATAATACACCCCTTAAGCCATCGAGAGAAATAAAAGTTGGAGAAGTCATTGAAATTAAACGGGGACCATTAAAAAGGACCATAAAAATGACCGCCCTTCTTATGAAGAGAGTCTCGGCCACTAAAGCCCAAGAATGCTATGAAGATCTCACCCCCCCAGATGAATATGAAAGTGCAAAAAGGGAAGCAAAGAGACCGAGACCGAGACCTGTTGGATCTTCATCTAAGGGAAGACCCTCCAAAAAACAAAGACGGGACTTGGAGGAATTTTTATTTAATGAAGGTTCAAATTCGTAATTTAACCCTACAGAAAATTCTTGTCTTATACTTTCTGTTCTTTCCAAATCAAGGCCTTCATAAAACGATGCATTTTTAACTTATCATAATTCCGTGTCAAACCGACTTCTCATTCCGTTCTTAAAAGCAAAGAAAAACCACTTGCCACAAACTTTGGGTAGGTTCATTACTTATAAGTGATGAAATTGATACTATTGCCTACCTTTGCTCTTGCAATTGCCTATAGTTTTTCTGCTTGCGTTAGTATTCCTTCGGTTCGCTCAAGTGATGCAGGGAAAACAGTTATGCTTCACTGGCTCAGCTCGGACGATGCCGGTCTTGTTCGAAACACTGGAAGCGACGGAAACCTTAGTTCCAGCGCAAATCTTTTTTCTGGGAAAGCGATCGAGACTTTTGAACAAAGTCCTACCAAATCCGTTTCTTCTTGGCAGGATGGAAAGAGACATGGAGAAACCGTTGAATTTTTTTACAACGGAAGAAAGAGGCGAGTAATCAACTATCAAAATGGAATCAAGGATGGAAAGGCAACAGAATATAGAATCACGGGGGAATTACTACGCGAAGAAAATTATGAGTCTGGTAAGTTAAGTGGTAACAAAAACGAATGGCACCCGAATGGACAAAAGATTTTGGAAGTTTCAATGCGTGATGGCACACCGCATGGAGAGGCACAGGAATGGTATCTGGACGGAACCCAAAAATCTTCCACTCTCTATCGACATGGACTCCGCGAGGGACCCGCCACCGAATGGTACCAGTCAGGACAAAGAAAGCTTGGGCTGTTTTATCAGAAAGATAAGCAACATGGCTTACGCACTATTTGGTACGAAAATGGTCAGCAAAGGTTGATCGCTCAATTTGAAGATGACAAAATGGAAGGGAACTCCAAAGGTTGGTTTCCCAATGGACAACAACAATTTGACTACAATTTCAGAAACAATCAAGAGCACGGTGTCTGCACAGAATGGGACTCCACTGGGAAAAAGGTTTCTGAACTCCGTTTTGTAGATGGTGCCCCCGTTCAGAATTTGCTAACGGGTCAGAGAATTGATTCTTCGGAAGTAGAAAATATTGCTTCTGAATCGGAAACCACTTCGGAAATAGAAGGTTCTGATCCTTCGTTGGAAGCACCAGAGCAAATCAAAGCTGAGGTGAAAGACGAAGAATTACCCCAAGCCCAAGTTGTAATTCCTACTACAAAAGAGCCCCTTGTCCCATCTCCTGCACCCACTCCATTACCTCCAGAGAATGTAGACTTGGTTCCCCCGCCGCCTCCTGCCTCCTTGCCTGTCCCACCAGTAGATAAGGCTCCAAATTCCACAGTTCCTGCACTCCCAAATGAAGCGTTTGTCCCTCCGTTGAACACTTCTCCGAAGGATGCGACGAAAGATTTTAACCCCTTTGATGCACCTCCTCCACCACCTTTGCCACCTGCTCCACCTTCACCTCCTGCTCTTCCCGCTCCTCCTGAAGAAGCGGTTATTCCTCCTTTGCCCTCAAACCCACAACCAGAAACTCCAGAATTTAACCCTTTTGATGCCGCTCCACCTCCACCACCGCCTGCTCCACCAGTGGAAGCGGATATTCCTCCTTTACCCCCTGCCCGAACACCAGATACTCAAGAGTTTAATCCTTTTGACGCCGCTCCTGCACCAACTGAAAAGGAGGTAGAAGAAAATAATCCTTTTGATTTTACTCCACTTCCATCGGATGGAAGTGAAGAAAATACCGACCCCAATCAAACAAGTGTTCCACTTGAAAATGTTTTTAATTCTCCTCCGCCCCCTCAGGAGCCAGAATTTAATCCATTTGATTTGCCCCCACCCTCTGATCAATAACTCTATTTTGATCACTAAAAGAGTGGCAGCCCGGCAGGGATTCGAACCCCAACTAGAGGTACCAAAAACCTCTGTGCTACCATTACACCACCAGGCTACAAAGATTCATTATGAAAAGAGCATATTTAAAGTCAAGTGATATGGACTGAAGATTTTGATTTCATGGAAAAAACGAAGTACAAAAGAATCATTTTAAAAATCAGTGGAGAAATTTTAGGGAGCCGAGAAGAAGGCGAACCTATATACGCCCGCTCACTCGAAAAAATATGTGCTGAAATTAAAGCAGTTGCCGACATGGGGGTGGAAATTGGGCTGGTTGTGGGCGGTGGAAATATTTTTCGCGGTCTTCAAGGCAGTGAGAAAGGAATCGACCGCACCACCGGAGACTCAATGGGCATGCTAGCAACCGTAATTAATGGGCTTGCGATCATGGATCGCTTAGAAAAAATGGGGGCTGTAGTTCGGGTTCAAAGTGCAATACCTATGGACAAGCTTGCGGAACCGTACATTCAACGAAGAGCAACCCGGCATCTGGAACGGGGACGCATTGTAATTTTCGTCGCAGGCACGGGAAATCCTTATTTTTCGACTGATACCACTGCAGCCTTGAGGGCCAGTGAAATCTCCGCAGAAATCATTCTAAAGGCAACTAAAGTGGATGGAATTTATGACAAGGATCCTCACAAGTTTGATGATGCTACAAAATATGAATCGCTTACTTACATGGAATGTTTGGAAAAAAGACTTTCGGTTATGGACGCAACCGCCTTTTCTCTTTGCATGGACAATAAAATGCCTATTCTAGTCTTTGATTTAGAAAAACAAAATTCCATCCGAAGAGCAGTGTCTGGAGAAACAATTGGTACCATTGTGAGCTAGATATCATGAGACCAAGCAAACGATAAAACTTAGAAAAATAAATTATGGAAACGGAACAAATCTTTGAAAAAATGAATCGTGTAATGTCTAAGTCTGTTGACCATGTGCTTCATGAATTTTCAACACTTCACACGGGTAAGGCAAACCCCTCAATGGTGGAAAATGTTTTGGTCGATGTATATGGCTCCAGTATGAAAATTCGGGATGTTGCTGCCATTACAACACCTGATGCTCGTACTGTCCAAATACAACCATGGGATAGGTCAACTGCAGCTCCTATCGAAAAAGCTTTGATTGATGCCAAGCTCGGAATTACCCCAATCGTTACCGGTGAACTTATTCGTATGCCGATTCCTGAGCTCAGTGGTGAACGTAGAGAAGAACTATGCAAAATGGCACAAGGCTATGCCGAGCAGGGTCGAATAGGTATAAGAGCATCAAGAAAAGACGCAATGGATGCACTGAAGGAAGCTCAAAAAGAGGGTCTCCCAGAAGATGATTACAAAAGATCCGAGAAAGAAGTTCAAAAGTGTACCGACGACTTTGTTTCCAAGATCAATGAAGCTCTTTCCGGAAAGGAATCGGACCTTCGTGCCATTTGATTTGGATGGCTCTTCTGGATCGATTTCATAAAATACTATTCCCTAGCAACTTCCGCGATTCGCTTCGTTTAAAAGATGAAACAAATCGTTCTTAAACTCGGCACTGGTATTTTGTCTGCAGGTGCAGGCGAGATTCACCACCGCCGACTCCATAACCTTGCCGAAGGGATTGTCAGCCTTCGGGAAGAAAATGTGGAAGTTATTGTAGTAAGTTCTGGAGCAGTGGGGCTAGGAATGGGGAAACTGGGTCTTTCTTCCAGACCCAATGACCTCTCCATCCTACGAGCATGTGCATCAATCGGGCAATGCTTACTAATGAATGCTTGGTCTGAGGCTCTTAATAAAGTAGATCTTATGCCAGCTCAGGTTTTACTTACGAGGGATGATTTTAACCAAAGAAGCCGATCTAAGAAAGTGAAGGAAACCCTTGAGGCTTTGCTAGGTCACAAGGTGGTACCGATCATAAATGAAAATGATTCGGTCAGTGACGAGGAAATTAAGTTTGGTGACAATGATGTTTTATCCGCCTTACTCGCATCCCTTGGTGGGGCAGAAATGCTGGTTATTCTTTCTACGGCAATGGGACTTATGACTCACCATCAAGCAGGAAACCTTATTCCGTTTATTGCGGAAATCACACCAGCTGTTGAGCAAATGGCAGAGGGCACTAAAAGCCAGACTGCAGTCGGGGGAATGGTTACCAAAATTGAAGCCGCCAAAATTGCCACTAAATCAGGTTGTGCAGTATTTATAGGCAGTGGGGAACAGCCCGCAGACTTAACTCAAATCTTTAAGGGTAAGGCAGTTGGAACCTTTTTTGCACCTGCAGGTCTTGCACTGAAAGACCGAAAGAAATGGCTCGCTTTCTTTCCCAAGGCAAAAGGACATCTCATTGTGGATGCTGGTGCCAGTGAGGCTATCCTTAATCAAGGAAGTAGTCTGCTTGCAAGTGGCCTGCACTCCGTAGAGGGAACTTTCGAGAAGTCAGATGTAATTTCCATTGCCACTCAAGATGGCAAAGTCTTTGCCCAGGGCATTACTAGGTTCAACTCCGCTGAACTCGATCAAATCAAAGGTTTAGGACAAGATGAAATCCTAAAAATCTTCCCTGGAAGGAATCGTCCGGAAGTTGTTCATCGTGATCATTTGGCTCCCATCTTTACCAAAAGTATTTGAATAACCTTGCTCGAATCCGCAAATTAAGTTGATACCTATTCGACGTGTACGATTACGAAGATGAGGAAGAGGATATTTTTGGCACCCCACCGGCGGTTTCAAGTTCGGTGCCAAGTATCGATTTTGAGAAAGAATTAAATCAAGATCAATTTAGTGCTGTCACTGCACCGGATTGCCCTGCTTTGGTTTTAGCAGGTGCTGGATCGGGAAAGACTCGAACCTTAACATATCGCGTCGCCTACTTATTATCCAAAGGAGTAAGTCCGGAAGCGATCTTGCTTTTAACTTTCACCAACAAAGCATCCAAACAAATGCTTAGCCGAGTGGAAGAATTGACTGGAATTGCAAGCCAACGCTTTCTCGGCGGCACTTTCCATCATGTTGGAGGACAAGTTCTACGCCTCTTTGGGGATTCCATAAGTTTGCCAAGAAACTTTACTATTTTAGACGATGGTGATTCTGATTCCTTACTTAATGAAATCATCAGGGACTTGGATCCCGATTTTTTTAAAACCAAGGAAAACCCCAAAGCCAAGCCAATTAAGGGAATCATTAGTTTCGCAAGAAATATAATGACGGATGTAAATCAAGTGGCAAAAGGACGGTACCCGGGTAACGCGGATCTTCTTTCCAAGATCGAAAATTTCGCTAGTTTTTACCAAAAAATCAAACTACAGAGGGGACTGGCAGATTATGATGATTTATTAGTATACTGGCTAGAAATCCTTGAGAATAATGACGAGGCTGCCACCTATTATCAAAATCGATTTTCTCATGTATTGGTCGACGAATATCAGGATGTAAATTGTTTACAGGCAAAGATTGTAGATAAGATTGCCTATAAACATCAAATCATGGCAGTCGGGGACGATGCACAATGTATTTACACTTGGCGAGGTGCAGACTTAGATCAAATCCTAAGCTTTCCAGACAGGCATCCGGGAACCAAAATTTTCAAAATTGAAACTAATTATCGGAGCTCTCCTGAAATTTTGAAGCTTGCCAACGATATCCTCAAAAGCCGAGCCACGGAAGGTAGTTTTTCCAAAGAGCTAAAGCCCTCAAGGCCCCATCAGGACCTACCTCTGGTTGTTCCTACAATGGATGCCTACCAACAAGCTGATTTTGTGCTGTCAAAAGTGCAATCCCTCTATGACTCCGGAGTTCATTACGACGATATTGCTATTCTCTACCGAGCTCATTTTCATGCCATGGAACTACAAGTGGAGCTCTCGAGAAGAGGCGTTCCGTTTGTGATTACCAGTGGAATGAGGTTTTTTGAACAGGCTCATGTGAAAGATCTCGTGGCTCAACTTCGATTCGTTGCCAACCCCAAAGATCTTACCGCTTTCTTTCGATTTGCTTGCTTGTTACCCAAGGTGGGGGAAAAGACGGCTGCCAAGATTATTGGTATTGCCGAAAAGTATACCCTTTCTGGTCAGTGCTCACTGATCGAGGCACTAGAATCGAAAGAAGTTTGGGCAAAGGTACCCAAAGATGCGAAAGAAGATTGGAAAGAACTGGTAGAAACTTTGAAAAATATCGCCATTCTTACTGCCACCGCTTCCCCGGCTCAAGTAGTAGAAGGTGCAATCGGAGGCTGGTATCAAGATTACCTCAGATCTACCTATGAGAATTGGCCAAGAAGAGAAGAGGATCTGGAAAGTTTGATTGATTTTGCCACCAAATACGAGAACCTAGCCGAAATGCTCTCCCAACTTGTGCTCTTAAGTTCGGAATCAGGAGATCGAGTGGTTCGACAGGGGGAACATTGCCTCCGGCTTTCAACCATTCATCAATCCAAAGGTCTTGAATTTCAACATGTATTTGTGATCGGATTATCTGATGGTCTTTTCCCAAGTAAGCGAGCAATTGATGGAGAAAGCGACATGGAAGAGGAAAAGAGACTTTTTTATGTTGCCACAACCCGGGCGGAAAAGTCGCTACACCTAGTATTTCCCATGCTTTCCAATCAAAAAGGAAGCCCGGTCAGACTTATGCAAAGTAGATTCCTAAAGGATATTGATGATTCCCGGTATGATTTATTAAATGTCCATTCATCCTTTGGCCCAGGGAGAGCATCAAACCGAGGCTGGAATCAATACGGTTCAAAAAATACTTATGGCGGGGGTTATCTTGGCCGTTCGTATTGAGCCCCTTACTCCTCCAACGCAATCAATAAAGCCCTCCAAGGGAGTGATGCACAGTCAAACCTTTCGGGGAAGCGACGGATCGATTCATATACACAAAGATCACCTGGTAAGGAATCATCGGTTGAATCCATCAAGTAAAGAATTATTCGTTGGGCCAATATGTTGGCATCTGCCGTATTCATCCCTTGAATTTCGATAGCCAATAATGAAGCCGCCGCAGTAGCTAAGGCCGAGCCCTGTAAATGATAACCCACTTTGGCAATCACCCCGCTAACCACAAGCAACTGAATATCACATTGGTTGCCTGTTTTTTCACTTTGAAAGAAGCCCTGGCAAGAAAAATCCTCAAGCTTTTGATTGCAATGAGGGTTTTGGGCATGCAACTCAATGATTTCTCGGTGTAATGAATTCTCCGTCACTCAAAATTGATTTTTCCACATCATGGATTCCATTGGCTTCGGTGTGCGTTGGTTATATTTAGCAGAAGATTTTGACTGATAATCAACTTCCACCTCACCTTCTACTTTAAAATAAATCAACTGGCCGATCGGCATAGCTGCATATACCCGAACTGGTTGAGAAACCGAAATCTCCAAAGTCCAATGGTTACAAAATCCCACATCTCCCTTCCCCGCAGTCGCATGTATATCAATGCCCAGTCGACCTACGCTAGATTTCCCCTCAAGAAAGGGAACAAAACTTCGGGTCTCAGTATACTCCAGTGTTGAACCAAGATATGTCTTACCTGGTTGCAACACGATTCCATCATCTGCAATTTCAAAATGTTCCACTTGGTTATGCTTTTTAGCGTCGATCACATCATCGATGTAGCAGGCAAGGTATTTGGATAAATGGACATCATAACTGTTCGTTCCCAAACAATTTCGGTCAAAGGGCTCAACCAAAATATCTCCCTCTTTTATTGCCTTTAATATCGCCAAGTCAGTTAGTATCATTCGTAGAAAATTTTAAAAAACTAAGAAATCAAAGATGAATTCAAAGCAATAGTACAAAAGAATTTATTGACGCGAATGTACCATATTCAACTATCCAAAATAATACTCTCGCATAAGCATCTCAGAGATTTTTCTCCGTGATGCTAAAGTCTAGATTATGCGAATGGACGATACACTCCAGGTGCAGGAACTGGATACTCTCCATTTTCGCCTGGCACCACAGGTGGTGTGGAGCTAAAGGTGTAATCATCAATTCCGGGGGCATAATCCCGTCCTTTTTCCATCAATTCTTCTGCTTCAATTTCTTTTCCGGAATAACAAGCTTCACGCCCAAGGATTGCGGTAAATGTACTCATCGCCCCATATTCTGCTTCGTTATACGGTTCTCCTTTATGAAGAGCTTCGATTAAGTCTTTCTGCTCTTGATAATGCCCTCCCCCGGCTCCACGAATACGAATCGCATCCCCTTCAAAAGGCTCGATAAATCGGGCAACGGAACAAGTTCCTTTAGAGCCATGAGCATATTCTGCAACATGCGACCAACCACCTTTAAGATGGCGACCTTGGCTAAACATCTTGGTTCCGTCCGGAAAAGTGTATTCCACTGCTGTATGATCGAAAATTTGGGATAAAGTACGGTCTCCGCCCATGCGCATTTCACTTCCACCCATTCCGTTTGCTTTAACTGGATACATCCCTTTGATCCAACAACCCACATCTAGGTTATGAATGTGCTGCTCACAAATTTGATCCCCGGACGCCCAAGTAAAGTGATACCAATTGTTTACTTGGTATTCCATCTCAGTCATTCCCTCCTGTTTAGCACGATGCCAAATTGAATTCCCATTCCAATAAACTCTCAAAAGGTTAATGTCTCCAATAATTCCATCTTGGAGCTGCTTTACGCAATCCGTGAAACGTTCTTCGTGGCGACGCTGTAAGCCGATCCCCACAGAAAGACCTTTTTCTTTTGCCAATTTAGCGGACTCCAAAACTCGTTTCACACCGGCGACATCACTCGCTACCGGTTTTTCCATGAAAACTTTCTTTCCTTGATTAATCGCATATTCAAACTGTTGAGGCTTAAAGCCTGGAGGAGTTGCAATGACTACCATGTCAACATCCTCATTGATTGCCTGCTTGTATCCATCTAGACCGCCGAAAATTCTACCTTCCACATCCACACGATCATCTCCATACTTTTTCTTAAAAGCATCTAATTTGGTGGTCGCTTTTTCAGGGAAAGCTTCTGCAACTGCAACCAGTTTTGTGTTACAACGAATTCCTTTTTGTCTTTCCAGATCCTTCGGTGCGTCTAAAATCTGCCCGATAGCACCGGTTCCACGACCTCCAAGTCCGATCGCAGCAACTCGGATAGTGTCACTCTGCAAGGCTTCGCCTTTGGCTACATAAGGTAAACTAGCTGCGACTCCGGCAAGTGCGCTTGATCCAATAAATTTTCTACGAGATAGTTGTTCAGGTTCTTTCATTTAATATTTTTTGTGGGTTGAGAGTTTCAAGGGTTAAAATCGGTAAATTATATCTTTTGTGGTGTTGACTTGGATGGACCTTTAAGATCCATCAAACACCATTGTATACCATCGAGAAAATGTTGCAACATGAAGGGTGTCCACCAAGTTGCTTTATTATGTCCGAAGTTGGAGTAAAAAATTCTTCCTTTTCCATAGGAACGAACCCAGGAAACAGGATAATCATTTGTTTTTGAATTCCCTTTCTTATCGGTTTTTAAGGAATCCAATCCAATCAGGATACGTAGTTTAGACCGGTCATATCCTTTGTATTGATAAATTTCGTCCGAAAAACTAAATTCTGATTCGGTGAAAGCCCTATTAATTGGATGCTTCTTATCTTCCACAAAGAAAGGCCAGGTTCCACCTGCACCCCATGGGTGACCAGCAAAACATCCTCCAATCATTTCGGTGTATTCAGGCCAATTAGGCAAACCTCCATCTGATGCCGAATGAAAACCGACAAAAGCCTTGCCATCTTGTATGAAATTAAGAATTGCCTTTCGCTGGGAATCTTCAGCGAAAGCCTTCTGGATATGAGTGCAATTGTTGAAAATGATCAGATCATATTTAGCCAAGCCTTTCTTGGTGAACTCCTCGGTTTTTATTGTGAAAGTGGCATCAAATACCCCAGTTTTTTCGGCCATTATTCTGAGTGCTTTCGCTCCTGTAGGTATCGAGGAGTGCTTGAAGCCGCTAGCATGGGAATAGATTAGGGCCTTGTGTAATTTGGCAGGTTTAACCGTTGTTTTTTTGGGCATAGCTTCCCAAATCTTATTTTCTTCTTCGTTGAAGGGGAACAGGAGAGGTAAAGCCAAGGAGAACTGAAAGGTAAAAATTAAAAAGAGGATTTTCATCAGCTTTGTAAAAATGATCAGTAAAAGAACTGGGTTGCAAGGAAGATGTAAAGCAGGAATTGGAAAAATATTTGGAAGCTAAGCTGCATTCTTTATTTGCACTCCGGGCACAAACCAAAGGCTTCCATTATATGACTAATCTCAACAAATCCATATCCGGTGGCAACTTCTTCAAGCTCCTTAGCCATACATAAATCAACTCTTTCGGTTTTTCCGCAGCCTCTACAAGTAAGATGGTGATGATGGTCATGGCTGTGCCCGAGGCAATAAACCTTGGTTCCATTCTCGCGAACCCCTCTTTGAACGACATCTATCTTTTCAAACTGCTCCAAGCACCGATACGCCGTGACTAAGTCACAAGATTTGTCAGGTAATAGAGCATAAGTCTCTTCTGCTGATATTGGAGAGTCCGATCTGGCCAAGACTTCCAGTATAGCCTTGCGTTGCTCAGTAACACGCAATCCTTTTTCCCGAAGGAAGGCAATTGCACTATCTACAAGTTGAGTCATTTATTCCATATTCTTAATTGCTGGTCTATTGATCAATAAAGAAAGTGGACATTATTGAATATTATGCTCCTTTTTTGTTTTTCAGGTTGAATGGTTTACCCGCAGGAATTACCAGTATGTCATGAATCGAATTTTTTGCCTTTATCCTTTTATCGCTTGTTTTTTGAGTATTCAGTTTAACATACAAGCAAGAGACAACCTAATTGAAACTTATAAAACCCAGAGCTTAAAAACAGAAAACAAAAGGCCATTTCATTATCGCACATCCTCGCCCGACAAAATGGATCCAGGCAAGAGGTATCCCCTGCTTGTATTTTTCCATGGGGCTGGAGGAAGAGGCGAAGACAACCAAAGACAACTAGTTGACGCCGGTGGAATCGAAGCATTTGAAGACCAGGAAGTGCGTACTAAAAGAAAATCCCATATATTCGCGGGCCAGGTTCCCAAAGGGGAGAGATGGGTTAATACAGGCTGGAATCTGCTTGGCCACAGTATGCCCAAAATTTCTGATTCCATGGAGATGGCTCTAGAAGCAGTTGATACTTATATTCAAAATCCGCAAAACCAAGTGGACCTAAAACGAATTTACGCAATGGGACTATCCATGGGCGGATATGGCACTTGGGACGCAATTCAACGCCGCCCTAACTTTTTTGCCGCTGCCGTTCCCATTTGTGGGGGGGGGGATAAGAAACTAGCAAAAAAAATTGCCCACCTTCCGATTTGGGCTTGGCACGGAGATAATGATACGGTGATTAAACCAATTCGATCCAGAGATATGATCCAGGCGATCCGAAAAGCGGGAGGCTCTCCAAAATATACTGAAATTAAGGATCGTGGCCACAACTCATGGGTCGATGTTTGGAATTCAAATGAACTTTGGGATTGGCTTTATTCTCAAAGCAGAAAGTAACACTCTTTTAGAAACTAAATTGCCGGGCACAAAAGGAATCGAATTAGAGTCTTTTAATGCTCAAATTGGCTTTCAAAAATATCTCAAACCTTTGATTACTAAAAGAAAAATAGGTACTTCTTTTTCTAATCGCAAAAAATAATTTTGATGAAATTTTTCAATATAGTTCCTCTGGTTACAGGCTTCCATTTTCTAACATTCCTTTTATTTTCGGCACCTAAAACCAAGCCAAATATATTACTCTTTATGGCAGATGACATGGGCTTGGGGGATACTAGTGCCTACCTTGATGTAAGCCTCATAAAGGGATCCAAACCCATCACTAAAACTCTTAAAACTCCGAACATTGAAAATTTTGCCAAGCAAAGTATGATTTTTACGGATGCTCACGCTCCTGCTTCCATGTGCAGTTCAACGCGCTACTCTTTACTCACCGGAAGACTATCTCATCGTTCTTACCTCAAAGGCCAAGGTTGGCTCCCTCACGGCCCGAATCGGCCCATGATTCAACATGGTATTACCACCCTACCCGAAATGCTTCAACGAAACGGGTATTTTACCGCTGCAATCGGAAAGTATCATGTCGGGATGGATTTTGACGATGGTTATGGAAAACCTGCTAACGAATTTGATTACAAAGATGTTGATTTCACAAAACCCCTACTCGATGGACCAACTCACCATGGGTTCAATAAATTCTTTGGTGTTCCGGGAAATACAGAAGATTCATTGGACACCGAGCCTAGAATTTACATTCGTGATAACAAATGGTCTTTCACTGACCGTTCAAAAATATATTGGACAGGGATGAAACACAGAGAAGGTCAGATTCTGAGCGGACCCGATTGGGATTTAGCCCAACTCGGACCCGATTTCCTCAAGGAAGGTATTCAGTTTATTCAAATGGCATCGCAGAAAAAGAACCCGTTTTTTTTATATTATGCTCCCACCGCAAACCACTTCCAGAGAAACCTAAACGGGGACTATGCAGTTCCAGCGTTCTTACATGGAGAGCCTATTAGGGGTGCGAGCAAATACACGGATGGCCAGGAAGGTGGAGAAAGGGAAGACATGGTCCTAGAAAATGATGTCGCTTTTGGTGCCTTAATTCAAAAGCTTAAGGAAACTGAAGATCCAAGAAGACCAGGGAATAAGCTCATTGAAAATACCCTTATTATCTTCACAAGTGATAACGGGCCCAATGTCGGCGATAATGAAGGTATCAATCAAGAAAGTGGAAACCTAAGGGGAAAGAAAGCAAAACTCTGGGAAGGTGGCCACCGCGTCCCCTTCGTACTTTATTGGAATGGGATTTTTGAGAACGGACAAATCAACCCGAATTTACTTTCTCTCACCGACCTATTTTCTTCCTTCGCAAGAATTGTAGGAGATGACCTTCAACCTTCCGAGGCCCAAGATAGTTTAGACTGCTTAGACTATTGGAAAGATCCTGCAAAAACTGATCAGAGAGCCCGCTATTTTTTCTGTCATCTCGGTCCTCCCTACGAAAATGATGGGGTTGCAATTCGGAAGATGTCGAAAAAAGTAATTATTAAAGGTGGTCTAGCTCAACCTTGGACAAAAAAGGGTTCTCTGGGATCAGCTCAATCAATTGTCTCTTATGACTTGGAGAAAGACCCCTATGAAAAAGAAAGTTTTTCTGCTTCAAAATCATTTACAGTTTCTCTGGTAGATCGACTTTTACAAATTCATAACCAGGGTTACTCTAGGGATCTTCGCCTCCCCAATAGTCAAAATCTAATCCTTGATGATGGCTGGCATAATTTGAGAAATGACCTAAGCGGCTTCATCGGTTTTGAATTCAAATTACTCGAAGACGAAATCGTTACTCATTTAGGAATGTGGGATGACCACGATCGGGAATTTCCGATCCGTTCCGCACGTGGATTACCCACAGAACAAGAATCCGACCAACCGAGTTTTTTAGGTAAACGAACTAGGTCAATCCAAAGTCAACATTACATTATATTATGGGAAATTAAAGATTCTGCCCCGAAAGAAAGAATCAGATTAGAAATTGGACCGACGAACCAAGGAATACTAGAAGGCGAATTTAGATATGTTCCCTTGCCAAAACCTGTTCCTTTTTCAGGAGGTACTCATTTCATTCTCTCTATGTCCACAACGACAGGCGATGGGGATCATTTTCATGACGATGTCTCATTCGATGGACTCTCACCCTTGGTTAACCCCAAAGTAAAAATCATTCGAAGTTTAACCTTTAAAGATTCCCGTCCAATCAGGGTACAGGCTATTCCTTCCTTTGCCGACCTTTCTTTAAACTACTCATCGCATCGATTGCCGGTTGGACCAACTTTGAAATTTAAATAGTTCAAGGTTCCCCAAAGAATGCTTTTTGATGTATCCAATGTGATTGATATGTGATAATTTAATCTATTACTTTTTACTCTATGAATATTTTCTCTTTTACCTCAATTGGGTGTGTTTTTATGTTTTCGGGCGTACATCTGGTTGCATCCATTAAGCCAGTGCCATTCCACAAGGTGGAAATGACAAGTGACTTCTGGAGGCCACGCTTAATCACTCAAAGAAAAGTTCTCGTACCCTTTGCCTTTGAAAAGACCGAGCCTGGGGTCGCTCACTTGCAGGCTGCCGCTGATTATCTAGCTGGAAAGAAAGTGGAGGGCCACCGACCCCATAGGTTTATTGATTCTGACCTTTATAAAGTAATGGAGGGTGCTGCCTACTTGGCTCAATTGCAGGATGACCCTGAACTCGAGTCTCAATTCGATCGTATCGTAGATGTGATTGCTGCTGCACAAGAACCAGATGGTTATCTCTATCCTTCTCACACTACCAAGGTTGGATCCGATAAAAATATGATGGGAAACAAACCCTACACCTTTGTGGTGCACAGCCACGAACTTTACAATATGGGCCACCTGTATGAAGCTGCGATTGCTTACTTTCAAGCGACGGGAAAGGACAAACTTTTAAAGGTGGCTGAAAAAAATGCTCTTCATGTGAACCGAGTCTTTTTTGAAGGTGACCCAAATTACAATGACGGAAAACCGATTTTACAAGCTCCCGGTCATCAGGAAATGGAATTGGCATTGGTCAAATTATCCAATGTTACCGGCAATAAGCTTTACATTGAAATGGCGGAAAAATTTCTCGAAATTCGCGGTAAAACTTATGTTCCCAACGGAGAAGGCGTAATGTCACCTACTTACGCCCAGCAACATGCACCGCTTGAAAATCAAAGTGAAGCAGTCGGCCATGCGGTTCGGGCAACTTACTTGTACGCGGCAATGGCCGATATCGCCGCGTTAAGACAAAAGAATTCGTACACTGAGGCACTCCATAGGATTTGGGCAAATATAACCAATACCCGGATGCACATAACCGGTGGCTTGGGTGCCGTTCATGGGATTGAAGGTTTCGGCCCCAAATACCTTTTGCCAAATGCCGATGCTTTCAATGAAACTTGTGCCGCGGTGGGTAATGTACTTTTCAACTTCAGAATGTTTTTGGTTCATCAAGACGCGAAATATCTAGATGTGGCTGAAGTTTCTCTGCTCAACAATGTCTTGGCGGCAGTCAACCTTGAAGGGAACCGATTTTTTTATGTTAATCCACTTGAGGCCGATGGAAAGTATCCATTCAACCATGGTACTGCTGGTAGGGCACCATGGTTTGGAACCGCATGCTGTCCGAGTAACATGGCTCGGCTCTTACCGCAGGTTCAAGGAATGACCTATGCCCATAATGATAAAAATCTTTATTTTGCGATGTACGCAGAAACTTTCACGAATCTAAATATAGCTGGTACAGGTTTATCGATCAAACAAACGACGGATTATCCGAACAACGGGAAGGTCAAGATTTCTCTTGATCCTGAAAAACCAACAACCTTCACCGCCCACCTTCGGATTCCAACTTGGACAGGCAATCAATTTGTTCCCGGAAAACTTTATAAATATGTCAATCAATCCAACGAAGATTGGTCTATCTCTGTAAACGGTGCTAAGACCGAAGCAAAAATCGAAAAGGGATTTGCGACCATTGAACGCACCTGGAAAAAAGGGGATCAAATTGTTCTCGATCTGCCCATGCCTTTACAGATGAATGAATGTGACAACCGGGTTGAGGAAAATCAAAACCGTCTCGCATTTACCCGTGGACCATTTGTTTTATGTGCTGAAGAAGTGGACAATGAAGGGGCCACACAGCGTTTCTTCCTGAACAAGAATAAGGTGGCTAAAAAATATAAGCTAGCCAGCGTTCAACTTGCAAGTGGTTCCTTCTCGCAAGTTAAAACCAAGGCCAATGCAGTCGATGCACTCGGCAAGGAAGAGGATAGGAGTCTTTCCCTGATTCCCTATTATGCCTGGAATAATCGAAAGCCAGGATCCATGACCATCTGGTTCCCTACAACACCAAAGCTCGCTGTATTTGATCCTCATAAACTTCCCAAGAAGAGTGTTTTTTCAAGTATTGAGGCGTCCCACACTTCCGAGTTGGACACAGCCAGTGCGGTTGGGGATGGGAAAGAACCAAAATGGTCGAGTGGAAAAAGCGTTCCACGTTGGACCAGTCGTCCTCAACTTGGGAAAGCACAATGGATCGAAGGACAATTTTCAGAAACTAGAAAAGTTCGGGATATCGGAGTCTATTGGATGCAAGACCAACAGGATGTAAAGTTTCCTCAGGAATGGTCGCTTGAAGTTAGAAATAATGGAGAATGGAAACCTTTCGAGTTATATGTCACCGACCGCTATGACAATCGGGCCAATCAGTACAATGTGGTTCACCCCGCTGCCCCACTCACCTGTGATGCCATTCGAATCAATATGGTTCCACAACCAGATGCTGCTGTTGGTATTTTAGAGGTCCAAGTCGCCTTTGAAAAATAGAATTCGTTATATAAAATAAGGTATGATCTTTAGGTCACCTCGAGCCCTACTCTTTTTATTCTGGTTGGCCCTACTTTTAATCTGTCCAAAATTATTTGCGAAAGAAGTACCGCTCTGCGAAAAACTTGAACAATCGATTCAGGGCAGAAAGCATGGATTTCTTGCGGGCAACCTCACTTATTATGTGGGTGGCTACCATGCAAGTTGGGAGCTAATGGAAGATGAAACTATCGGGCTCACCCATCCCTTTTATCATGACCTCCGAAGTCGTGGAGCTGGGATTTTACATAGTGAACTACCTGGGAGTGAACACACGGGCTTGGGTAATGACTATAGGGGATGGGAGTTTTACAAGGACACTCGCGTCCTCTATGGCAGTGTTATTATTGGCGAAAAGGTTCATAAACACCCCAAGCCTACTAGGATGAGTTGGAGACCAGATAAAATGATTTGCGAATATGAGATAGACGGCATCCTCATCCGCGAAGAAAAATTTATCAGTACTCTAGACACAGCCGTTTCGATCATCACTTCCTCACAACCGATCATCCTTAGGTTTGAGGGTCATAGCTTTTATGTCCGCCACAGTGTTTCTTCGAGTGCATCCGCCCACTATGATCTCCCCTCCAATACACTACTTGTAAGGGAGGGAGGGACCGTTCGTTCCCAACCCGATCCAGATCGGTCCGAAAGAATTGGACCTTGTGTTTATCAGGGAATGACCACTGCCCTCTCCTCTTCCCAGAACTTTTCTAAAACCTTACATCTCGAAAAGGATGATCGTGGTGTCTGGAAATATTCTTTTGAAGTTCCCTGTAATCCTAATGGAGTTACCGTTTCTTGGTCTATGCACGATGATCAAAATAAAGCCAAAAATGCTTCCAAAGATTCCATTCTGAGGGCTAAGGAATTACGGGCTGAGAAAACGGCAGAAATGAATGACATTCTCGGCCAACAAATTCCACAATTTCGCTGCAGCGTTCCTAAGTTTGAGGAAATCTATTATTATCTTTGGTCCCTGTATATGATGTATTACATTGATGTGCAAAAAGGCTGGGAAATGGAAAACCATACGCAATCCGCAGTTAATAACTTTCTTGGAATTCATCGCTATGATGCCTGTTTTCAGATCAAAGTGGGGGCCTGGATAAGAGATAAGCCAAAGTTTGCCTATGGAAATGTACTCACTTGGAAGCATTTAGTTGAAAACGGTCGTTATCGGGAAACCCATAACGGTCATATTTTTCTGTCTGACAATAAGGGGGTTAGTTGGCACTCGGGTGCTTATGGAGGCGAGCTAGCGGAGCATGTCTTGGGTGCATGGCAAATTTACCAGCATTCTGGTGACATTAATTTTATCCGAAAATGCTACCAAGGTTTTTTTCGGAAGGTTTTTTGGAGGAATATGGTTGGATTCGCCATGAATGATGCAGAGGTTGGGCGAGTACTAGAAAAAATGGCCGTTCTGACAGGAAACCGGTCTGATGTTGAACACTGGAGAAAGCTAATCAAGCAAGATCCCAAGCATCTACAACTTATGTTTGAACAACGTTGGGAGGCCAATGGGCATAAAGATTATTTCATGGGAAGCAGGGATGGCATGTTAATGACCACGGCTTTTTGGTCGATGCGATCTCAACACTTCCCTAGAGATTATGCTGAACGAATGATTCATTCCTGGGCCTTGAACAAAGAACAGGGATTTTTTGGCGAATTCTTTCCCTTGGCGATGTCCAAAAAGTCGATGAAAACATTTTATTCTGCGGACGATCAAGCTTTTGGATACACTCCAGATACCGCTTACTTCACCCTTGACGGAATGTTTTGCCAAGGATTTCCCAAAATTGCCTCCGACCTTACCCTTAACCACTTGGAAAACTATAACTATCATGAAGGATGGGGAATCCCAGTTGCCCCTGAGGCTTATCGTCGTGATCTCGCTCTATTCGGGGATCAATATTCCAACTTTAATGCGGGTAAAATCCTTTTATTTATCGAGGGGTTGGCTGGAATATCTTATTCGGTTCCTGAAAACATATTTCATGTAAAAGATTCCATGCCCATGAGTTGGGATTGGATGGAATTTGATATTCCCATTGCAAGTGAGAAAGGTTGGACTCAAGTTCGATACCAAAGGAAAAAAGGTTTTTTGGGAGGGCAAAAGAAATCCATTACGGTCACAAACTGCCCTCTTCGCGTAAAGTTTGAACCCTGGCTAGATCTAGGACAACTTTCCGGAAATCCAGATCTGACTGGAGCCAATTTTATTGAGCACAATTCCACCCATCCAAACTATGTATCTTTTCTGGCAGATCAGAAATCATCGAAAAGTTCCATTACACTATCCTTCAAATGAGATTCCGATGTGCTGAATATATTTTCCTTGGTATATCCCTTTTTGGATTGGCCATGGATGCCAAAAAACCAAACATTGTTTTTATTCTCGCCGACGATCTTGGTTGGGCGGAATTGGGATGCTATGGAAATTCATTTAATGAAACTCCCCATTTAGATGAGTTGGCCAAGCGAGGGCTTCGCTTTACTCACGCCTATGCAGCTGCACCGGTTTGCTCTCCCTACCGAGCTGCCCTGCTCACCGGTCAACATCCTGCACGCGTCGGCATTCTCGACTACCTCCGTCCCAATTCCTCAAATGCATTACCCGTGGATCAAGTCACCCTTCCCAAGATCCTCAAGCGTAATGGCTATGCTACTGGAATGGTCGGCAAGTGGCACTTGACCGGTTATAAATACCAAGGTGCCCACTTCGAGATTCGTCCTCAGGATCATGGTTTCGATTGGAATATTGGAAGTGAAGTAAAAGGAGTTGGAAATGGAGCCAACTTTTGGCCCTATGTATTTCGAACGCAACCGATCTCGTGGATCGATCTTCCAAAAAATAGGATGGGAGAAGATGAATACTTAACCGACCGCTTGAACTTGGAAGCGGTTGATTTCGTAGAGAGGAACCAGGATAAGCCTTTCTTCTTATACCTTAGCCACTATGCCCCCCATACGATTCTGAATGGTCGACCTGACCTAGTTGATAAATATCGTAAAAAACATCCGCCTGGAAAGACTAGTAGGACGAAATGTTATCTCTGTGATGATGCAGGACTAAAAGGAGAAGACTGTGAATATTGGGCTCAGGATCATAACCCTCACCTTGCCGCGATGCTTGAAAGTATTGACGACGGGGTTGGACTCTTGATGAATAAGCTCGATTCACTCGGTCTTTCTGAAAATACCATTTTTATTTTTTCGAGTGACAATGGAGGCGAGACCAATGTCACCTCCAATGCTCCACTTCGTGGAGGAAAAAGCCAGTTATATGAAGGGGGTATCCGCGTGCCCATGATCGTGTGTTGGCCTGAAGGTAATGTTCCAGCAGGTGCAAACAGTAACCATCCCGTAGTTAATCACGACTTCTACCCAACCCTTCTGGAGGCGGCAAGTATCGAACCCGACTCCAATCATATTCTAGACGGAGTCTCCACAATTTCTACCTGGCGGAATCCATCTTCCGCCCCAGAACGCCCAGCACTGCATTGGCACTACCCACTAGACCGGCCCCACTTTCTTGGCGGGATTTCAAGCGGAGCGATTCGGAAAGGGCATTGGAAGCTGATTGAATATTTCGACCCCGCACGGCCCGAAAAATTCGAACTCTTTAACCTCAAAACAGATGTTTCCGAAGAAAGCAACCTCGCCTCTACCGAGTCCGAACGAGTACGGGAACTCCACCGTGAACTGGTCTCCTGGCGCCAGCGGGTCGGTGCCCGGATTCCCTCCCGCCCCTTACTTACACGACCAGGAAACCTTTATTTTGGTGAACATTTTTCAAAGGGTCAAATTAGTGAAAAATGGTTTTTCCAAAAAGAATGGCAGGTTAAAGACGGAATTCTTTTGCGCAACCAAGTTGCAGGGCGCAATAAGCGTCTTTTTTACAAAGAACCGGTCTTTAAAGATGCCCTCATACGATTCGAATTTCTTTTTAACGGGGCGGAAGACATCCGCTTAGTCACCGGTTCAAATGGAAGCTATAATACCATGGTCCACATTCGAAAAGATCATTTTTTTATTCAAA
The DNA here is from genome assembly GCA_002364975.1 of Opitutia bacterium UBA3151. Classification (GTDB taxonomy): domain Bacteria; phylum Verrucomicrobiota; class Verrucomicrobiia; order Opitutales; family Seribacteraceae; genus Seribacter. The sequence continues at coordinate 26,893 of DEYT01000117.1, forward strand.
CCGCATATGATAAGGAAGGGCCTTGGTATCCAATGCGTCATGGAGAATGTGCCTATAATTTTAAAGATGGGCAATGGTATGGCATAACCATCGAATTCATCAAAGACCAAGCAATTGCACACTTAAATCACGAATACATTGCTTATGCTCAACACCCCATGATTGATAAAGAACGAACTTATTTTGCATTTCAAGTCGATCAAGCTGGAGCATCCTTGGACAACCTTCAGGTTTTCCATGCTGGCCGGCATCCTGAGCAGATAAATAATCATTCTTTAATCAAAACTCAGCTTGATCGTTTTCCTCTTAAAAGAACGGTTCAAGAACAACATGCTATACTAATGAAAAACCTCCATGCTCGTCTATTTATGGAGGACGAAAAATATCGTAATTTAATTGAAAGAGTTGAGATTCTAGATCAAGAAAAATTGCAACGCTATCCGGATGCATTTTTGTCAAATAAGGAGTTCCAGAAGAAAATTCAAAGTTTGCGAAAGGAATTACATCAAAACGATCCCGAGTATAAGAAGATTCTATTTTCCACTTTTCAGGCAAGACGAGTTCTGGATCAATTCTTGGTCGAGAAAAATCCTAAGATAAATGATTTACCACATGCCCAAAAGAAGGCGGTTCTTGAGGAAACAAGGCTTCAGTATAAAAACGCACCAGAATTTCGAAAGCTCTTACAAATTTCGGAGGATGTACAACATAGACTGGAGAAGAAATATCCTCAGCTTTTTGTGAGTAATAAGGTGATATCCCAAAAACGGGAGCGGGCAAGAAAAGCACTCAAAGATGATCCTCAGTTCAAGGAACTTATGAAGGAGCGAAGCAAAGCAAATGCAGCGAGTATTGACTATCTTTATCAAAATAATAGTAAACTTAATAATTTAAAGAATATTTTGGACGATCAATAGCCAATGAAAATATATGTTCACAGAAAGGGAAAAAATTTTGGTCCCTTCACAGTTGCTCAAATCAAAGGGCACCTTCGAGCAAATAACTTTGTTGGAGATGACCTTGCCTGTTTTGACGGCTCTCATTGGATCAAATTGTCTGAAGTTCCGGGGGTCTCAGAAATTCCGGATCTCGCTAAGGATCAGATACGCCTGAAAACGGAGAAGTCATGCAAAGAGCCAACCCTGCAAAACGCAGAAGTCTCCAAACCAAAGAACAGGAAGCCCGTTTTCCAAAACCGTAAAAAAGCCCTTATACTTACGGGAGTTTCCCTCGTTTCCATAGGCCTTGTAACAATCCTCTCTTTTTTGTTTACTCCCAGTGAGCAAGATCAAAGTGCTCGAGAAACCCATTCAAATGGTGCGATCAAAAACATTTCAGTGGAGCAAAGACCTGTTCCTTCATTTGAAAGCTTTGATCCTCGTCCCGCAGCTGAAAAAATCGATGCCTTTCTGAATGCAAATTTGAATCGTGAAAACCTCCAGCCCAATCCCACAATTAGTGATGAGCAATTCCTTCGTCGAATTTATCTATCCGTTATCGGTCGGATACCAACGATTTTGGAAGCAAATAATTTCCTCCGTTTAACTGCAGACAATAAACACTCCTTACTGATTCAAAAACTGCTCTCAAATGATGCCGGCTACACGGCCCATCACTATCAATTTTGGGCCGACCTTCTTCGAATACCGACGAATGTTGATTATACGCTTTATTATCGGGAATGGATCAAGGAACAGATAAGAAAAAACACGCCCTATGACGAACTCGTACACCAACTGGTAAGTGGGCACGGACTGATTTTTGACAACCCTGCTGCTGCATATTATTTGCGTGACGCAGGTATGGCGCTCGACAACATGTCGAATTCAGTTCGTATATTTTTAGGTACCCGTTTGGAGTGTGCTCAGTGCCATGACCATCCCTTCGACAAATGGACCCAAATGGATTACTTTAAGATGGCTGCTTACACCTACGATTTTGATGTTCGTATGGGCGTATCTCACGATTCAAATCGTCAGAAAGTTTATCAAGATTTTGGAAAAAGAAGAAATGCTGCTTTTAAAGAGGCAACTGGTTTTGAGGATTTTCCTCACATGCACGATGAGTCTAAAATCGATGAATGGCTTAGCCAACCCTATGCACCTGGTTACCTGGAACGTAATAATTTATCCAAAGAGGAATTTAGAAAAGCGGCGATACGGGGATTGATTGCCCGCAAAGAGGTTTCCGATTTTGATGACCCAGTTTCGCAGACTGTAAATATGCTCTATGGTCATATTTCTAATGTTCAGGTAAAACATCATTACGATAAACCCCTTCAACTTCCTCATGACTATCAGTATAATAATGGGTCTCCTCATGAGATTGTAAGACCCGGGACTATGTTCGGACCAGAAATCCCTCACCTTGATGATCAGACCGAACGAAAAAATGCCTACGCAGATTGGTTAGTATCATCCGAAAACCCACGTTTTACTAGGGTCATCGTGAATCGACTTTGGAAGCGTGCCTTTGGACATGGCATTTTTGAACCCTTGGATAACCTGACGGATCGAACTGAAATCAGCCAACCCGAATTGCTTCGTTTTCTTGAAAATTTAATGCAGGAACTTGATTACAATATTCGTGCTTTTCAGAATGTTCTTTTTCATACTCAACTTTTTCGCAGGGAGATGCACCTTGAAGATCATCCTCTGGGGATGAAATTCCATTTTGCGGGTCCACTCTTGAAGCGAATGAGTGCTGAACAAATTTGGGATTCCGTCACCACACTCATACTTCCTAATGTCGACACCTATGCCCCCAATAGAAAACGGACTCTGGAACGGATTGCCCGAACCAAGTCAATTTATCAAAGCCTTGAAGGTAGACCTATTGAGGAAGTCTTACCCAAAATAAGGGAAGCTGGTGCTCTGCGACGGGAGATGCGGGGTGAACAAGTTGAATATGAGAAAAAGATCTCAGCCGCTTACGCTCAATCCGATAATGAACTTGCCAAAAAATTGACGGACGAACTCAAAGTAAAAGTCCGTGCTATGGAAACAAAGAGTCGTGAATTGGTCTTAGTTGATCTAAAAGAAAACCAAGCAAACCCTATGATGATGATGGGAGAATCGATGATGGGTAGTCCCATGAGCTCTGCGACGATGGAAATAAACGAACGAATATCCCAAGCAAAACCTCGTAAAGCACCTGGAAACTTGGATCCGAATGAGCGAAGGATCTGGGATGTAAAAGAGCGTACTTCCTTGCGTCATTTCCGGGATGTGGTTCGACAAATGGCAAGAGCGGTTGAACTGGATTCACCAGCGAAAAGAGGACATTTTTTACGGGACTTTGGCCAGTCAGACAGAGAAGTAATTGACAACTCCTCATCCCATGCATCCGTTCCCCAAGCTTTGTATTTGCTTAATAGCCCCTTGAGTGTTGCGATTCAAAATTCAAACGCTTTTCTTGGTGGGCTTCTCGCTGCCTTGAATAAACCCGAGGATAAAATTGAACTTATTTATCGTTCCATGCTAACCCGAAAGCCGACCACTTTGGAAGTGGAAAGAATTCTTACTGATTATGAAACTCACGGGGAAGAAACCATCGAAGACCTTGTCTGGGCTCTGCTTAATTCTCGTCAATTTACATTTATACAATGATAAAGTCTGATTTCAACCGTCGCCGTTTTCTTGAACTAGCTGCCGGAAGCTTTCTTGGTGTAACTGCACAGCATAGCTTTGGAGCCGCAGGGGAGAAAAGTGCTATTGCCCAACTTGCTGATCCTGCAAAGCAACTCATTTACCTATACATGGAAGGTGGAATGAGCCATATCGATACTTTTGACCTCAAGACTGGACACGAAAACCAAGGCTCGACCCAGCCCATCAATACCAATGTGGATGGGATTCGAGTATCTAGTCATCTCCCCAATTTAGCGAGACATGCAAATAAGCTATGTGTGATAAACTCACTCACTTCAACTGCAGGTGACCATGAAAAAGGAAACTACTTCATGCATACCAGTTACCAGCAAAGAGCTACCATTCGACATCCGGGTATTGGATCTTGGTATCATAAATTAAAGGGTAA
>DEYT01000064.1 GCA_002364975.1 Opitutia bacterium UBA3151
ACTCTAATTGAGATTGAGCGTAAGAAAAATTCCCCCTCCCACGATATCCTTGGTCAAATTGTTTGTAAGGAATGGGGTCTCAATCGTGATGTTGAATCTGTGATCAGATGGCATCATGAAGGAAATCCGGAAAACAGGGAAACTGTGGTGGACCTGGAAATTAATACTCTGATTGATGTGGTGATGGTTGGAAACTGGTTGGCTCACTCGATGAATTTTGGCTTTAGTGGACATCGTTCGGGTAAACTTTTATCAAATGAGGTCCGAGAACGGCTCTCACTCGATAACGAGCAATTAGATTTCTTCAAAGAAGAAACTCGAGAATCTTTCAAAGATTTTAAGAATTTTTTAAAGTTGATCGAGCGGTCGGTTGTTTAATCGCTATCTTATTGCCTTGCCATTCTGGAGGGTTTATTCATTCCAGAAAGATCAAATCTTTTTTTAAACACTAAAAAATAATGTAAATGGCTACAAAAATAGGTATTAATGGTTTCGGCCGCATCGGTCGGTTGGTTTTTCGCGCTCTCGTTGATCAAGGTTTACTTGGTAGCGAATTTGAAGTTGTTGCTATCAACGACTTAGTTCCATCAGATAATTTAGCATATCTTTTAAAGTACGATTCAACCCAAGGTAGGTTCAATGGAACGGTTGATGCACCAACCACAGATTCTATCGTAGTTAATGGACATAGCATTAAATGCCTTGCCGTCCGTGAAGGTCCTGCCGCTCTTCCTTGGGGTGATTTAGGAGTTGATATTGTAATCGAATCAACTGGATTATTTGTAGATCAAGAAAAAGCTTCCGGACATTTACAAGCAGGAGCCAAGAAAGTTATTATTTCAGCACCTGCCAAGGGAGATGTTAGAACGATAGTTCTTGGTGTAAATGATGAGCAACTAACCGCGGATGATCATATCGTTTCAAACGCTTCCTGCACAACCAATTGTCTTGCTCCAATTGTGAAGGTAGTGCTTGAGAATTTTGGCATAACTGAAGGTTTGATGACAACAGTTCATAGTTACACGGCTACCCAAAAGCCAGTGGACGCTCCTTCCGTAAAGGACTGGAAGGGCGGAAGGGGGGCAGCTATTAATATTATACCCTCGACTACAGGTGCCGCAAAAGCTGTGGGTCTGGTTCTGCCTGAAGTTCAGGGTAAATTGACTGGTATGGCCTTTCGTGTGCCAACTCCGACTGTTTCTGTTGTTGATTTAACCGTGAAGACAGAAAAGTCTACAAGTTATGAAGAAATTTGTGCTAAAATGAAAGAAGCTGCAACAGGTACTTTATCAGGTATTCTTGAATATACGGAAGATGAAGTTGTTTCCACAGATTTTATTCATTGCCCCGCCTCGTCCATTTTCGACGCTGGATCTGGTATGGGATTGAGTGACACTTTTTTCAAATTAGTTTCTTGGTACGATAATGAGTGGGGATACAGTAATCGTTGTGTTGATTTGCTCAAAAATGTTTCGAAATTCATTTAAGACAATTCACCATCTTTTATTGCAATCTTAGATTGCAGAAACAGTTGTCATCATGATTAAAACAATAAATGACTCTGCCCTCAGCGGTAAAAGAGTCTTTGTTCGCGTAGACTTTAATGTGCCTCTAGATTCCGATGGTAAGATTACCGATTTTACCCGAATCAATGCTGCCCTTCCTACAATCAAAAAATTGGTTAAGGATGGAGCCAAGGTAGTGCTCGCAAGTCATCTTGGGAGACCAAAAGGAGAACGGGTGGATGCTATGAGCCTGAGCCCAGTTGCTCCTGTGCTCGCTGAAAAACTTGGGGTGCCAGTTTTGTTTATAAATGATTGTATCGGTCCGGATGTTGAGATGGCGGTACAAGAGATGGCGGAAGGACAAGTTGCTCTTCTTGAAAATCTTCGTTTTCACAAGGGGGAGACCGACAATGACCCCGAATTTGCTAGGCAATTATCGAACTTGGCAGAAGTTTTCGTGAATGATGCCTTTGGCACCGCTCATCGTGCTCATGCTTCTACTTTCGGGGTGGCTGAACTTCTCCCCACCCGTTACTCAGGCCTTCTTATTGCGAAGGAACTTGAATACCTTGGTCAAAAGACTGACTCTCCCAATCGTCCTTTTACCGTAATCCTTGGTGGTGCTAAGGTAAGTGACAAAATCAAGGTTATCGACAAACTATTGGATAAAGCGGATAATATTATTATTGGTGGTGCGATGGCTTATACCTTTGCTATGGCTGCAGGTAAGAAAGTAGGAGATAGCCTCTGTGAACCTGATAAAGTTCAGCTTGCCTCGGATGCTCTTAGTAAAGCCAGAGATAAAGGAGTAAGGTTTTTGCTTCCCGTTGATACCCTCATCACCAATTCCCTTGATTTTGGAGCGAAAACTCTAGGTGATACCCAAATCATAGAAGGTGATATTCCTGACGGCTGGGAAGGAGTCGATATCGGTCCCAAAACGATTGAACTTTATACAGACGCGGTAGCGGGTGCCAAAACCGTACTATGGAACGGTCCGATGGGAGTTTTTGAAATAACGGACTCAAGCAAAGGAACTTTTGCAGTTGCCGATGCAGTCGCTAAGAGTGACTCTACATCGATTATTGGTGGCGGAGATAGTGTCAAGGCAATTAACAGTAGTGGTGTTGCCGAGCAGGTTTCCTTTATGAGCACCGGGGGAGGGGCTTCCCTTGAATTTTTAGAAGGTAAGGAATTGCCCGGTGTGAAAATTCTAGAACAAGATTAATTCAACATTTAAAAAATCTAATTATGTCACGAAAATATTTGATCGCAGGAAATTGGAAAATGAACAAGACGGCTTCAGAAGCCGAGGATTTAGTTGGAGAAATCAACACTTCTGTTGGAAGCCAGACCACAGTGCAGGTTTGCGTGTGTCCAGCTTTCACTGCATTGGCAAAAACCTCAGAATTGGTGGAACAAACTGAAGTTTTTCTCGGTTCCCAAAATATGAACGCCGAGAGCTCTGGTGCCTACACCGGTGAAATTTCCGCAGAGATGCTTAGAGATCTTTATGTAAGCTTTGTTATTTTAGGGCATAGTGAGAGAAGACAATATTATGGTGAAATAAGCACTGCGATTAATCTAAAAGTACTAGCTGCAGTACAAAATAATCTTAAACCCATTTACTGTATAGGGGAAACGCTTGAAGAACGTGAAGCTGGTCAAACTCTTGCTGTTGTTCGCCAACAAGTAAGGGAAGGTTTAGCTAATTTCCCGACCAATGCAATCGAGCACTTAGTTCTGGCATATGAGCCAGTATGGGCAATTGGAACTGGGAAAACTGCAACTGATGAAATGGCTCAAGAGGTTCATGCAGACATAAGGCAAGTTTTAGCCGAGATGTTTGGAGAATCCGCATCGGCTTCGGTCAGGATATTATACGGTGGTTCGATGAAACCTGATAATGCCCAAAGCCTATTGTCGCAGCCAGATGTAGATGGTGGGTTAATCGGTGGGGCATCTCTTACCTCTAGGGCTTTCTGTGGGATTGTTGAGGCAGCGCGGGCATTGAGTTAAGCACTGATTGCATTGTTTTTAAATTATAGAGGTTTTTACGGTTTGTAATAGATCCGAAAGAAATTGTTTTGGGTGATCTTTGGCTTTTACCTTAACGTAAGTTTCAATAATGCACCCTGCAGCATCGATATAAAATGATGTTCGGTGGATACCATCAAAGACTTTTCCCATAAATTTCTTTTCCCCAAAGACCCCGAAAGACTTGGCGATCTTGAAATCTGGATCGAGAAGCAGAGGGAATGGAAGTTCTAATTTGCTGCGGAATTTCTGATGAGAAGCTTGGTCCCCGCCTGAGATCCCTAGAATAATGACATTTTCTTCTCTGAATTCTTTCATTAAATCCCTGAACCCACATGCCTGGATAGTGCATCCAGGAGTGTGGTCTCTGGGGTAGAAATAGAGAAGATACTTTGAACCTAGTAGACCAGATTTACTATACTTAATTCCTTGATCATCTGTAGTTTCAAATTCAGGGGCTCGTCTACCAATTGAGATTGGCTTGATTTTAGAACTCATCAACCAGACAAAAGCTTGCAGTTCTTCCTACAGTTGAAATGTGGCTTAGACCTAAGGTTTGAGCAAATGCTTGAGTTTGTTCCTTTCGTTTCCTTTTGTCTGCATCTAAGGAAACTTTAATCATCTTATCAACTGAAATAACTTTCTTGGCTTCTTCCAAGAAGTTTGAAGACAGCCCTTTTTTTCCAAGTTTTAGGTCCACTTTTCTAGTCTTAAGGACAGACTTAATCTTTCCTCTATCTTTTCCGCTTAAGGTCATGGCTTTTGCTTAAGATCCAGTAGTTTTTTCAAATCCTGAGAATTACTTTCAGCACGGACTTGCTTGTCCATTCACAAAATCCTTCCTTGTGATGAAATTACAAAGGGCCGCCTTTTTGCGGTTACTCCGCGGTGAAGTGAATGTTTCTCGCCAACAATGAAACGATTGACCTTACTCCCTTTATCAATTGGCACACCGAATTTGTCCGCTATTTTACCATCAGTATCGGAAAGCATTTTGTAAGAGATTTCGTGTGCTTTCTTAAAAAGGGAAAGGTCTTTAGGTTTGTCCCCGCTTATTCCAATAACTTCAAAACTTGAAGACTTCCAGAGTTTATGGTCATCCTGAAAGCCGCATGCTTGCTTGGTGAATCCACCAGTCATTGCAGCAGGGTAAAAGAATAAGACGATAGCACTTTCCTGGACTGCTTTGGAATAACTCCATCTACTTCCTGTGTCGTCTAATGCAGAAAAAAAAGGAACTTCACAAAAGGTAGTAAACCCATAGCTTGTCGAACAAAGAATAGCTGAAATCAGAAATATCTTTAGAGGGGGTAATTTCATTATTGAATCAAAGGCAAAGATGTTTCTATGTACAAGAACTTAGTACATCACCAAGGAATTCTTTCTCCATCTTCTCCAATAAAAATACCGGTTTCCTCATCTGCTAAGCTCTGAAGCACAGAGAGTATCATTGTGACGGATTGGTCGGTTTCATATTTTGCATTCTTCCCTCCCATATCCGTTTTCACCCAGCCTGGACTCATTGAGATTACTGATATTCCTTTTGGTTTGAGCTCAAGGGATGTCTGTCTGGTAAGCATATTTAAGGCAGCCTTTGAGCATTGATATGCCAGAGCTCCACCAAGCTGGGTATTGCCGCGTAACTCAATTGATCCCAAGCGTGAAGAGAGGTTTATAATTCTTGATTTAATATGGCTATTTTGATGAAGAGTTTTGAGGGAATTTCGCATAACCATAAAAGCACCGATCACATTTACTTCATAAACATCTGCGAAAGATTTTGGTTCCACATTTTCAAAGTCACTCCAATCAATGATGCCTGCATTATTAAAAAGAACTTCAAACTTGAGGTTGGACTGTAAGAAATCATCAAATGCTATTTCGATGGATTCCTGATTGGTTACATCCATTTCAAATGCAGTGAGGTTATGAAATGATTTAGTCATCGAAAGGAGGTCCTTTGCATTGCTCTTATTGCGATAACTCGCCCAGACTCGATGCCCAAGTTCAAGGTATCGTTTGGTTATCTCGAAACCAATTCCGCGATTTGCACCTGTAACGATTATGTTCTTCATATCATTGGATTCTACTTCGGCTATTATTTTCGGCAAGGAGAAGTAAGGTTGATTTATCTTTAAATACTAAGGCAAATAGAGTTTTATAACTTCACATGCCCACTAATCAAAATTCTAAGAAGCAAACGATTGACAGGAAAGTGTCTACTACTCCCCAAAAGGGCCAGGATGAAGGTATACCTTCAGGTAGTCAATCAAGAGAAAAGGGCTCTTCCCCGAAAGCTAACCGCCCTAAAAATGAACGGAAGAGTAAGCCCTTTGAGAAAAGTAGTTCAAAGCATTCTCCTAATGAACATGAGCCGAGAACTCGAACTACGCTTGATTTACTTAAATTAAAGGGAAAGCGTGGCATTGTCGGCTTGACTGCTTACGACGCACTTCTTGGTAGGCTCGTGTCTGACGCTGGTGTAGATTTTATTCTAGTTGGAGATTCCGTAGGAACTACATTGCTAGGACATCCTACCACAATACCTGTCACGATACAGGATATGATTCATCATACTGCAGCAGTTCGAAGGGCTAATCCTGATTGTTTATTGGTTGCTGACCTCCCTTTTGGGGAAGCAAGCTTATCCTTCGATCGCTTGCTTGAATCAGCTCGAAGTTTAATGCAGCAAGGTGGAGCAGATGCAGTTAAAATCGAAGGAGGCCGGGATGTTGCTGATGATATTGAAAAACTAGTTCTGACCGGTATTCCTGTCCTTGGCCACATCGGCTTACTTCCACAAACCGTAAAGGCGATCGGGGGGTATCGAAAATTTGGTTCCGAACGGGAAGAGGCAGAAAGTTTATACACCGATGCGATCGCCTTAGAGGAAGCAGGATGTTTTGCATTGGTTGCAGAGATGGTGGAAGCAAGTGTTGCTTCCGAATTAGCCAGGCAAATACTTCCTCCACTAATCGGGATTGGTAGTGGAGACGGATGTGACGGCCAAATTTTAGTCACTCCTGATCTTCTGGGTCTTTCCCTCGGAAGTATCCCATCTTTCGTGAAGCCAAAATTAAACTTGAACCAAGTAATTTCCCGAGCCTTATCCGAGTATGTTATCGATGTAAAAAAGAGGAAGAAATCCCTTTCATCATGAATTTCTGTATCCTTGGAGCAGGTGCTTGGGGTACTGCGGTGGCAATTTACTTAAGTAAGATTGGTCATGTGGTCACCTTGGTTCCTCGCAGGGTTGAGCAAGCTCTTAGTATGTCAAGTGCTCGGGAAAACCAGGATTATTTAGAGGGAGTGCCTTTCGATCCAAATCTACAAATCGGTTCATCGCTTAAGCCTGCACTCATGGAATCCGATTATATATTCTTTGCCTGCCCGTCTCACGCCCTAAGGGAGACTTGCCAGCAAGTTATTGAACAAGCCATCCCAAGTTCTCCTCGGCTCCGTGGTGCCCTCGCACTTTGCAAGGGACTAGAGCCAGAAACTAACTTATTTGCTCATGAAGTTATGTCTCGGGAGTTTGGTTCTAATTTTTCTACTGGATATTTGACTGGTCCCAGTCATGCCGAGGATATTGCAACGGGAAAGCCAGCGGCCATGGTTCTTGCTATAAATGGTTCAGATCTTGATAGAAAAAAGCTCCAGTCAGAAATAAGTTCAGCTTTTCTACGTATTTACCGCTCCGATGATCGAACTGGAGTTGCATTGGGGAGTTGCATCAAAAATGTTTATGCTATCGCAACTGGGATTTCAGACGGTCTTGGATTGGGAGATAACGCAAGAGCAGCTTTGCTAACAAGGAGCATGAACGAAATGATTTCTTTAGGAAAAGTTCTTGGTGCTTCCAGTGATACTTTTTTTGGTTTAAGTGGCTTTGGAGATCTGGTGGGTACTTGTATGGGCCAGTGGAGTAGAAATCGTAATTTCGGTTTGGCTCTCACAAAAGAAAACCAACCAGAGAAGATTTTGACATCACAAAAGACTGTGGTTGAAGGATATCTTGCAACCGAATGTTTCTATAATAAATGCAAGGATTTAAAGCTAGAAATGCCAATATTAAAACAAGTACATGCTATACTTTACTCGGGTAAAAATCCTAGTACTGCTCTAAAAGACCTGATGACCCGAGATTTAAAGGCAGAAATAAACTAGGAATAGAAAATATTTTCTATTTTCATTTTTTTCGTTATAAATTAAATTGTGAATACATCCTTAAGACCCAAGCTTGAGTTACCTGAGGGACATGATCAAGTACTTCTTCATTCCTGTTGTGCACCCTGCGAGGGCGAGGTTATTGAAACGATGTTAGAATCTGGTATCACGCCCACGGTATTCTTTTATAATCCAAATATACACCCCAAAAAAGAATATGAGATTCGGAAGTCTGAAGATAAGAAATTTTGTGAAAAAGTAGGAGTTCGTCACATTGATGTAGATTATGATGTGCGTAACTGGTTTGATCGGATCAAAGGTTTGGAGTGGGAACCTGAGCGTGGTGCTCGTTGCACCGCTTGTTTTGATATGCGTTTTGAACGAACCGCTTTATACGCCTTCGAAAATGGATTTAGTGTTTACACAAGTAGCTTGGGAATTTCCCGCTGGAAAAACATGGCTCAAATAAATGGTTGCGGTGAAAGGGCTGCTCAACGTTATCAAGATCTCTTTTATTGGACCTACAACTGGCGCAAGTCAGGAGGGTCGCAGCGGATGATTGAGATTTCAAAAAAAGAAAAGTTTTACCAACAAGAGTATTGTGGTTGTGTGTTTTCCCTTCGCGACACTAATAAGTGGAGAATTGCACAAGGTCGTAAAAAAGTGGAAACTGGAAAGAATTTCTACTCTTGAGATAAAGTTTTAGAATTCAAAATTAAATGAATCACTTACAAGATACGATCTGGGATAATTTAAGAAATGAAGCAGAGCAAACCTCCCTTTGTGAGCCTATCCTCTCAAGTGTTCTCTCCGAATTTGTTATTGATAGAAAAAGCTTAGTGGATGCACTCAGCTGGCGAGTTGCCTCAAGGTTAGCAAAAGGTTCGGTTTCGGAATCAGACCTTCGAAGTTTATTTTTTGAATGTTTTTCG
>DEYT01000084.1:0-9756 GCA_002364975.1 Opitutia bacterium UBA3151
GTTGATGGGTGATCTTAATCGTCGTCGTGGGCAAATCCAAGGAATGGAGACCCGTGGAAAAGTATGTGTTATAGAAGCTTTTGTTCCTCTTGAGAATATGTTCGGTTACTCAACTGATATGAGGTCTTTATCCTCAGGTCGTGCCGATTATTCCATGACACCTTCGCACTTCGAACAAGTCCCTCAAAGCCTAGTAAAAGAAATAGTAGAAACATCTTCACGCGAACCTGCGAGAACATAAAATAATTATGAATGGTCAACGCATACGCATAAAGCTTCGAGGTTTTGACTACCGGGTGATTGACCAATCTGCTTCCGATATTGTTGATACTGCTAAACGGACTGGTGCTCGTGTAGCGGGGCCTATTCCAATGCCTACCCGTATCGAAAGATACACGGTAAATCGATCTCCCCATGTGGATAAAAAATCAATGGATCAATTTGAACTCAGAACTCACAAAAGGCTTATCGATATAATTGAGCCAACCGTACAAACTGTGGATGAACTTAAAAAACTAAATCTACCTGCTGGGGTAGAAATTAATATTAACGTTTAATTTAACTTTAACAATAAACCTTTAAAGCAGGTTTCAAACGGGTAAAACCACCTGCCGCTTAAAGAAATGAATCTAGAACTAATAGGAAAAAAGCTTGGTATGTCCCAAGTGTATGACGAAGATAATAATCTCGTTCCGGTTACCATTATTGAAGCTGGTCCCTGTCCGATACTTCAGGTCAAAACCACAGGTAAGGAAGGTTACTCTGCGATTCAGATTGGTTTTAATCCTAGGGGTAAAGCTCCTAATAAAGCAAATCGTTGTTTGACCTCACATGCCAAGAAAGCTGGTGCTGAGGCTCAGCAAGTATCCCAAGAATTTCGCTTGCCAGAAGAGCACGATTATAAACAAGGATCTATCCTTACCGTCGAGAACTTTAAAGAGATTCAGACCGTAGATGTTGTATCAACTACGAAAGGTAAAGGTTTTCAAGGCGTGGTAAAACGCTGGAATTTTGCGGGAGGTCCTGCGTCTCATGGATCGATGTTTCACCGACGTGGTGGTTCGTATGGACTATGTCAATGGCCTGGGCGTGTATTTAAGAACAAGAAAATGCCGGGCCATACTGGTGATGTCAGTCGAACAACTCAGAATCTTAAGGTTATAAAAATTTTACCTGAAAGGAACTTGGTTATGGTTAAGGGGAGTGTTCCAGGTCACAAGGGTTGTGTGCTTACGATTCGTGTTTCAAAAAAATCTAAATCCTCCAAATATCATGCTTGATGAAATTCTTACTTTTTAATTCTGATGGTTCAGCTTCCGGAGAAAAGGAAGTGAAAAGTTTCCCTTTATTCGAAGGTGACAAAGGAGTGGATGCTTTACGTCAAACAATTATCGCAATTCATGCAAACCAAAGACAAGGAAATGCTTCAACTAAGCTCCGTTCCGAAGTCTCAGGTTCTGGAAAAAAGATTCACCGGCAAAAAGGATTAGGTGTTGGCCGTGCTGGAGACAAAAGAGCCATTCAACGCCGAGGTGGAGGTGTCATCTTTGGACCTCGACCAAGGTCTTATAACCAAAAGCTAAATAAGAAGATTAAACGATTGGCACTTGGAAGGGCTCTCTTCGAGCAAGCCAATTCCAGTCGTATATGCCTAATCTCAGAGTGGACTATTTCAGAGCCTAAGACTAAGCTGTTTAGTGTTTTGCTTAAGACGATTGCTCCCGAGTCGAAGAAAATTTTGATTGTTTCCGAAAATTTTTCAACTGAAACATCACTCGCTGCCCGTAATTTATCCAATGCAAAAATGTCCACTGCAGACAACCTTGCGGCACTTGATATTGTGCAAGCAGATAAGATCATTTTCAGCGAAGCTGGGATGGATTCAATCATGTCTAAATTTAACAAGGAAAAAGTAGTATGAAGGAAGCAGTAACAATTCTAGATGAGGCCCTTTTAACAGAAAAGGCTACTATGTTATCGGCTAATTTGAATCAATATGTATTTTCAGTTTCTAAGACTGCGTCCAAACAGAACATAAAAGACGCGGTTGAGAAAACTTTTAGCGTGACTGTATTAAAGGTGAACACTTTGATTGCCAAACCTAAAGCCAAGCGTGATCGTATGAAAAGAAATAAACTAGGTTTTTCCTCCTCTGTCAAAAAGGCGATTGTGACCTTAAAGTCTGGAGACAGCATAGACTTGGCCTAAAACGAAAATAGAAAATTTAGCGATGCCAATTTTACAACAAAAGCCAGTTACTCCTTCCGGTAGATTTTACTTGAAGAACAAGCTTGAACTATCGGATAAACGTCCGGAAAAAGCACTCACCAAAGGTCACCACCGAAAAAAAGGTCGTAACACCTATGGTCGTATTACATCTCGTCGCCGTGGTGGTGGTCATAAGAGGTTGTACCGCCAGATCGACTTTCGTCGTTCCAGAATAGATGAGGAAGCAACAGTAGTATGCTTCGAGTATGACCCAAATAGGACTGCTAATTTAGCTCTTCTAGAATACGAGGATGGAGAAAAATCTTACATTTTGGCTCCTACTTCTCTGGAAAAAGGGGATAAAATTGTGAGTTCATCCGGAAAAGTTGATTTCAAGCCAGGAAATGCTATGCCATTGAACCAAATTCCGTTTGGAACTAAAGTTCACTGCGTTGAGATGTTACCTGATGCCGGAGCGAAAATTGCGAGGTCAGCTGGCTCTGGAATCCGGTTAATTTCCATTGATAATGGTTATGCATCTTTAAAAATGCCAAGTGGAGAAATTCGTCTGGTAAAAGAAAATTGCCGTGCCACAATTGGTTCCGTCGGTAATGCCAGTCATCAAAAAGCAACGATTGGAAAGGCTGGTCGTAATCGTTGGAAGGGACGTAGACCAAGAGTTCGTGGCGTAGCCATGAATCCAGTTGACCACCCAATGGGTGGCGGTGAAGGGAGAACATCAGGTGGTGGTCATCCAAGTTCCCCATGGGGACAACTCTCTAAAGGTTTCCCAACTCGTAAAAAATCCAAACCATCCAATTCCCAAATACTTGTCAGAAGAAACGGAAGACGAGTTAAATAAAGCACTATGACACGTTCAATAAAAAAAGGTTTTTTCGTAGATCCGGGCTTAATGAAAAAAGTTATGAATGCCCAAGACTCTGGTGACAGAAAACCAATCAAGACTTGGTCCCGTCGATCGACCATCACCCCGGACTTTGTAGGACTTAACTTTACTGTTCACAACGGAAAGAATTTTTTACCAGTTTATGTAACTGAAAATATGGTTGGACACAAGTTAGGCGAATTTTCCGCTACTCGTACCTTTAAATCGCATAATCCGCACACTCAAAAATAGGCTATTTCATGGACATAAAATCTTATTCAAAGTACATGAGAATTTCTCCAAAGAAAGCTCGGGAGGTTGCTCGAATTTTACCCGGAAGAAAAGCATCTGATGCAGTTGCACTACTGAAATACATTCCCCGCAAAGCTGCCCGCATGTTTGATAAAACTCTTAAATCAGCAATGGCGAATGCTGAAAATAATCTTAATCTTAGTGCGGATGACCTTTACATCCGTGAAGCAATCGTAGATGAAGGCCCAGCATTGAAAAGATTTCGCCCCTGTGCACGAGGTTCTGCCCATCCTTATAAGAAAAGAATGAGTCATTTACGTGTAACCCTTACCGACGAAGTATAATTATGGGACAGAAAGTTAATCCAATAGGCTTTAGATTAGGTGTACGCCGTAACTGGAGTGCACGATGGTATGCAAATAAGCACGACTATTCCAAATTTATGGAGGAAGATAATAAAATTAGGGGCTTCCTTGAGAAGAAACTACGATTTGCTTCCGTTCCCCGGATAGTAATCGAACGTGCGTCGACAAGAACCCGTGTCACAATTTGGACCGCACGTCCCGGAATTGTAATTGGTAGAAAAGGTCAGGAACTTGATAACCTTAGGGATACCTTAAACAGAACGGTTGGAAAAGATGTTCGTCTGGAAATCCAAGAAATAAAAAAACCGGATTTAGTTGCCTCTTTAGTGGCAGAAAATGTTGCGCTTCAACTTGAAAGAAGAATTGCATTTCGTCGTGCCATGAAAAAAGCAGTTCAAACCACCATGTCTATGGGGGCGGAGGGTATTAGGATTCAATGTGCTGGCCGACTTGCAGGTGCTGATATTGCACGGACTGAACAATTACGTGAAGGCCGTGTGCCTTTGCATACGCTCAGAGAGAATATTGACTATGGTCTGGTTGAGGCAAACACGGTTTATGGAATCATCGGAATCAAATGCTGGATATGCCTTAAAGATGAAGACAAACTATTTTAGAATTTCACGATATTAAGTTATGCCAAAGTTACTTCCATCACGCACCAAATTTAGAAAGGTACACAAAGGCCGTGTTCGCGGTGTTGCCTCCAAAGGAAATACCGTATCCTTCGGTGAGTTTGGTATCCAATCTTTAAGCAGAGGTCGCATGACATCCAACCAGATTGAAGCGGCGCGGGTCGCGATTAATCGTCACCTCAAGCGAAAAGGAAAAGTTTGGATCCGAGTATTCCCTCACAAGCCTGTAACCAAAAAACCAGCCGAGACCCGTCAAGGAAAAGGAAAAGGGCCGGTTGACCATTGGGTCGCCGTGATAAAGCCTGGCCATATCCTTTTTGAAATTGCAGGATGTTCATTATCTCTGGCTCGAGAAGCCCTCGGTCTAGCCGATGCTAAACTTCCTTTTCGCTGTCGTTTAGTTACTCGTCAGCAAAGCTACTAAGTTACTATGAAAATATCTGAAATAAAAGAACTTACCACACCAGAACTTCAAAAGAAGAGCAGAGATCTAGGCGAAGAACTTTTGCAACTTCGGGTAAGAAAGCAAACGGGCCAAGTGGAAAAGCCTCATTTATTAAAATCAATAAGACGTGATCGTGCTCGTATTCTTACCGTATTACGTGCCCAATCGTAAAAACCATTTAATGCTTCAACATGACAGAAGAAAATTCTAGAAACAATCGTAAGGAACTAGTCGGCTTTGTTCGATCTAAAACGGGAAATAAGTCTGTAAAAGTAGTATACGAGTACAAAATTCCTCATCCTCTTTACAAAAAAGAAATTCGCAGAAAGACGACAGTTCATGTCCATGATGAAAGCAATGATTCCAATATCGGAGACAAGGTTAGAATTATGGCAACTCGGCCGTTAAGTAAAATGAAAAGGTGGAGAGTCATTGAAGTTCTTGAAAAAGCACCAACCTTTTAAATTATCATGATTCAATTACTTAGCAGACTCGAAGTGGCGGATAATACCGGAGCAAAAAAAGTCCGGATGATTCGTAGACTTGGACAAAACAAGAAAACTGCATCCATTGGTGATATTATCGTTTGCCATGTTAAGGAAAGTTCTACTGAAGCATCTGTAAAAAAAGGTACGGTTGTTAGAGCAGTTGTAGTTCGTACTCGTTCTCCAATGCGTAGAAGAGATGGTAGTTATGTGAGGTTTGACGAAAATGCAGTTGTCATTGTAAACAACGATGGCACTCCAAAGGGAACAAGAATCTTTGGCCCTGTAGCTCGAGAACTTCGTCTAAAATTCATGAAAATAATATCCTTAGCACCCGAAGTTTTATAAAATGGCATCAATAAAAAAAGGAGATGAAGTTGTAGTGATTGCTGGTGATCATAAAGGAAGTAAAGGAAAAATACTTCAGGTTTTTCGAGCCAAGAATCGTGTCATTGTTGAAGGGGTTAATTTGATCAAAAAACATGAACGAAAATCACAGGATAATCCAGAAGGCTCAATTGTAGAACGTGAATCCTCGATTCATTACTCGAATGTAAAACTAGTAAATTAATACTTGTTATTTAACTCAATAATTTGAAATGACTGTACCAGAATTAAAGAAAACATACCTAAATGATGCGGTGCCTGCGATGATGAAGGCTCTCGGGTATTCAAATATTCATCAAGTCCCCAAAGTTGAAAAAGTGGTACTCAACAGTTCTTTCGGTGCAGAACTTGACAAAAATAGTATTGAAGAATTACGAAAAGATATCGCATCCCTTGCTGGTCAAGCCCCTATTACCGTTAAAGCAAAAGTAAGTGTATCGAATTTTAAATTAAGACAAGGCATGCCTGTAGGTATAAAAGTTACCTTACGTGGAAACGAAATGTGGGAATTTTTGCTCAGGCTTATCGCGATTGCCCTTCCCAACATTCGAGACTTTCGAGGGGTTCCATCTAAATTAGATGGCAATGGCAATTACACACTTGGCATTACCGACCATAGTATATTTCCCGAAATCAATGTTGAAAGGCAAAGAGTCAATACGGGCATGGACATTTGTATCGTTACTTCTGCTAACTCAGATGAAGAGGGTGTAGAACTACTTAAATTATTAGGAATGCCCTTCCGAAAGCATTCCTCAGAAGCAAAGGCTGAACAAGCAGCTTAATCAAGCAAACCCTAACCACCAATGGCAAAGAAATCAGTCATTCACCGAAATAAGAAAAGAGAACGCATGGTATCACGATACGCTGCCAAGCGGGCGGATCTCAAAAAGATTCTGGAAAACCCACAGACAAGCGAAGAGGATTTTTACAAAGCTCAAGCGAAACTTACTAAGCTTCCTCGAAATTCATCTGCGGTTCGCCTTGTTAATCGTTGCAGTTTGACCGGCCGTCCTAGGGCGACCATTCGAAAATTTGGCCTATCTAGGATCACCTTTCGGGAACTTGCTTTGCAAGGAAAAGTTCCCGGAATAATTAAAGCTTCCTGGTAAACCCAACCCACTTTACAATGTCTGTTCATGATTCAATAGGTGACTTTATCACAGTTATTCGAAACGCAGGGAGTGCTGGAAAAAGCACTTGTTCTTACCCTCATTCCAACCTTAGGGTTGGTATTGCAAAAATCCTTAAGGATCGTGGATTCCTTGAAGATCTAAGTGAAGGTACAAACGATAAGGGTGTTAAAAATATCGATATTCAATTAAAATATGTTAATGGTGAGCATGCCATTAGGGGAATCAGTAGAATTAGCACCCCGGGTCGAAGATCATATTGTGGATACAGAGAAATCCCTCAAATCCTAGGTGGCCTTGGAATTTCAATTCTAAGCACTCCTCAAGGAGTTATGGATGATAAATCTGCCCGAAATAACAAGTTAGGTGGAGAATTACTCTGCAGTGTTTGGTAAAAATTTAATTCTTTAATTATGAGTAGAATAGGTAAAGTCCCCGTAGAAATTCCATCTGATGTTGAGGTCAGTATTGATGGTAATGTTGTTACCGTAAAAGGACCCAAAGGAACTTTAGATAAAGAGTTTTCTTCTCTCGCAGAGGTTGAAATAGCAGATAATCAAATTGTGATTAAGCCTTCTAATAATTCTCGGTCGGCTAATGCTATTTACGGAACAACAAGATCCATAGTTGCTAATATGGTTCAGGGTGTCACCAAGCCATTCTCCAAAAATCTTCTCATTGAAGGAGTTGGTTTTCGGGCAACAGTAAAAGGAAAAATTATTGATCTTGAACTAGGTTACTCACACCCCGTTGAGCATCCAATACCAGATGGGATTACGGTTACCGTGTCAGATAATGTAAAAATTCTTGTGGAAGGTGCTGACAAACAGAAAGTCGGTCAACTCGCTGCAGAAATTAAGAAGTATTACCCAGTAGAACCCTACAAAGGAAAAGGGGTTCGAATCCTTGGTCAATTTGTTCGTCGTAAGGAAGGTAAAAAGTCTGCTTAAATATTATGAATTTATTTAAGAAAAAACAACTTGCCCAAAAGCGTAGGTGGCGAATCCGGAAGAAAGTAAATGGTACCAGTGATCGTCCTCGTGTTACGGTCCGTTTTACCAATAAAAATATCCATGTCCAATGTGTTGACGATATTGCCGCTCACACACTCTTCTCATTATCCACTAATTCCAAGAATTACATCAAGGTTTTACCTAATGTTGAAGGTGCAACAAAGCTAGGGTCAGAGTTTGCCAAGACATTAAAATCTGCTGGTATCACTTCCATTGTATTTGATCGTGCAGGGCGAAAGTATCATGGATGCGTCAAAGTTTTTGCAGATTCCATGCGCAAAGGGGGAGTAAATTTTTAATCATGAGAGAAAATAAATCACATAGAAGTGCATCGCAATCTACTGGCTCAGAAGATGAAGCAGAGCTTTTTGAAAAAGTAGTTCACATCAATCGCTGTGCAAAAGTGGTCAAAGGAGGAAGAAGATTTAGCTTCGCTGCGTTAGTTGTTGTGGGTGATCAAAAAGGGAATGTCGGCTTTGGTTATGGAAAAGCACAGATGGTACCCGACGCTATCCGAAAAGGAACCGACCAAGCTAAAAAAGCGATGAGACCGGTATCCATTTCTGGGGATACAATCCCGCACCCCGTAGTTGGTGGATATGACGGTGGCAAAGTATTGTTGCGTCCAGCTAGACCGGGAACAGGCATCATTGCAGGAGGAGGCGTTCGTGCCGTTTTAGAAGCCGCAGGCGTTAAGAATGTACTATCAAAATCTTTAGGTTCCAATAACCAGTTGTCCGTTGTTTCCGCCACAATGCAAGGGTTAACTCAACTCAGGACTGCAGTACAAATCTCTGAAATTAGGGGCGAGACAGTAAACGCGCCAACATTTACTGTCTCTGCACCGTCTCTTTCAGTGGAGGCTACTACCACTGAATAATTTAACTCGAAATAATACAATGAAAGAAGACAACTTACCATCAGGTGCAAACAGAGAAAAAAAGCGCGTTGGCAGAGGAGAGGGAAACGGTCATGGAAAAACCTGCTGCAGGGGCCATAAAGGTGCTGGAGCTCGCTCTGGATACTCCTTGCGGGCTGGTTTTGAGGGTGGTCAAATGCCTTTGTTTCGTAAACTTCCACAGAGAGGTTTCAACCGTGCCAGATTTCAATCACTCTGTGCCATTGTTAATCTTGAGGATCTAGAGCACATCTCAGGTGATGTTGTTAATTTAGAAAGTTTAAAGGAAGCAGGATTGATTCGTTCTAATTCCAAGACCGCCAAGCTTTTAGGCAATGGTTCGGTTGAGAAAGCCTATAAAGTCCATTTACCCCATTGTTCTAAATCTGCTCGTGAAAAAATTGAAGCAGCAGGTGGTTCAATCGAAGAAAACTAAATTTTTATATAATGCTCTCGGCTTTCACTAATTCGCTTAAAATACCAGAGTTAAGGCAGAAAATATTTTTCACCTTAGCTTTATTGTTTGTTGCTCGAGTTGGTGCGAATATTCCACTACCTGGGGTTGATCCTTCCCCTATTAAAGAATTTTTTGAGTTACGGGAGCAGACCCGTAGTGAGTCAGAGGGAAATGACATCTTAGGTTTCTACAATATGTTTACCGGAGGTGCACTCTTGAATGGTGCCCTTTTTGCTCTCGGTATCATGCCTTACATCAGTGCATCCATTATCATGCAACTTATGGGAGCAGTTTTTCCTCAACTTGCTCGCTTGCAACAGGAAGGTGAACCCGGAAGGCAAAAAATTTCTCAATATACCAGATACCTGACAATTGTAATTTGTATAATTCAAGGAGGTCTCCTTGCGGTTGCATTACGGGACAGTCCCGGCAGTCTAATCCAAGGTTTTAATCCAGCTGAACCCGGACTAGATGGTCAGCCATTGGGTGACATTGTTGTGGCACCAAGTCTCTTTCTGTTAAATTCAATTGTATTCCTGACTACAGGATCCCTTATTTTGATGTGGTTGGGGGAACAAATTACTCAAAGAGG
>DEYT01000084.1:10056-15318 GCA_002364975.1 Opitutia bacterium UBA3151
GAACAAATTACTCAAAGAGGAATTGGCAATGGAATTTCGTTGTTGATAACGGTTGGAATTCTAGCAGATTTACCCAAGGCCCTAGCGGATGCTTATGTCTTGATTTTCGAAGCACCAGCTGGGGACAACTTAGTAATCGTAAAAGCCATCTTAATGATCGGACTTTTTCTGCTCGTCGTAGGAGGAATTATTGCGGTGACTCAAGCACAGCGAAAAATTCCTGTGCAGTATGCCAAAAGAATGGTAGGTCGAAAAGTATTTGGAGGACAAAGTTCCTTTCTTCCGCTGAAAGTTAATTATGCTGGCGTCATGCCCGTTATTTTTGCTAGTGCAATCCTAATGTTCCCTGCTCAACTTCTTCGGACACTTGGTGCTGCTATAGCAGAAAAGGGAGAATCTAACTGGGCGATAGAACTCGCAAATGTTTTCGCTAGCAGGGGATGGTTTTACTATGTTGTTTACGGTGGTCTAATTTTGGTATTCAGCTACTTCTGGGTTTCTATCATGTTCAAACCGGTTCAGATTGCCGACGATCTTAAAAAGAATGGCGGGTATGTTCCTGGTGTACGACCAGGAGACCCCACGGCAAAGTTTCTCGATTTCACAATGACTAGATTAACTCTAGCGGGAGCCATCTTCCTAACTGCAATTGCGGTATTTCCAGATCTTATCTTCAATGTTGCCAATGTCTCTTACAATGTTGCTACCTTTTTTGGAGGCACAGGCATGTTGATTATTGTTGGGGTAGTTCTGGA
This sequence comes from Opitutia bacterium UBA3151, assembly GCA_002364975.1. GTDB lineage: Bacteria > Verrucomicrobiota > Verrucomicrobiia > Opitutales > Seribacteraceae > Seribacter. The sequence goes on from DEYT01000084.1 coordinate 10,812, forward strand.
TACCATGAGACAAGTAGAAACATTTCTTCTTCAAAGGCATTATGATGGCTTTTTACGCAAAGGAAGAATTCGTGGAAGATCTGCAAATTCCAACCAAAGAATCGAGACCCTTGAATTGAGAGCATTCGAGGCAGAATGGCGTCCACTGATTTGGATTTCAGTACTACTTTTTGCTCTTGGATTAGTCGGTTATTTTCTCAAGGACAATCAATTTTTTTCTTAATCAAATTTTAACTAAAAACAGGAAATCATCATGGCAAGACTGCTTGGAGTAGACATACCAAATCGCAAGAAAGTAGAATTTTCTTTGCGTTACATTTATGGCGTAGGACCAACGAGGGCAAAAGTAATTCTCGAAGCTACGAATATCGATCCGAATCGTAGGACTATGGATTTAAACGAGCAAGAGCTCAGTCTTATCAGTAATTACATAATTGACCAAAAAATTATGGTCGAAGGTGATTTGAGAAGAAATATAACCAATAACTTAAAGCGCCTGCAAAGCATTAGATGTTATCGTGGCTTACGTCATCAACGCGGATTACCTGTTAGAGGTCAAAGGACTATTACCAATGCAAGAACCCGAAAAGGTGGCAGAAAAACGGTTGGAGTAATCCGAAAGAGCTAGTTCTAAAATATTTATCCTATGAGTGAAGAAGAAGAAAAAATCGAGCCGGAAGCGAACAAGGAGGAAGTAGTTGAAGCTGCCAAGCCTGAACCAAAAGTAGAAAAAGAACTGGAAGAAAAACCCAAGGCAAAAGCATCGGTGAAAAAACCAAAGAAGACTGTTCCTGCGAAAGATGCACCTGCGAAAGAAAAAGTTTCGGAGAAAAATACTAAAGAAGCAGACCGAGCGGCCGAAGCCCCTGTAGAGGCAAAGGAATCTGAGAAAAAGGAAGAAACTGCCGCAGATTTACTAGGTGCCAATATTGAGCAAGTTAAAGTTAGAAAAGCAAAAGGGAGTAAAAATATTGCCTCTGGAATTTGCTTCATAGTTGCAACCTTCAACAACACAAAAGTTTCTTTCTCCGATATGAGTGGCAACATTATTTCTTGGTCAAGTTCGGGAAAATGCAATTTTAGGGGATCAAGAAAATCAACTGCTTATGCGGCTCAAGTTGTGACACAAGATGCGGGTCGGGTTGCTATGTCTCATGGAATGAAAGAAGTTTTAGTTAAAGTAAAAGGTCCAGGAATGGGACGTGATTCTGCTATCCGAGCCCTACAAAGCCTTGGATTTATTGTCTCTACAATCATAGATGTAACTCCAGTACCTCATAATGGATGTCGCCCACCTAAGAGAAGAAGAGTTTAACTTATCTTTCTGACCCCGAAATTTTTTATATTATGTCACGTTATACAGGACCAACCACTAGGATTAATCGCCGTTTTGGAATGGCGATATTCCCCGCTAACAAATCGTTCGAAAGAAGAACTTACCCTCCTGGACAACATGGTCCATCCTACAGACGAAAAGTCAGTGATTATGGAGAGGGTTTGATCGAAAAGCAAAAGCTTCGCATGATGTACGGACTTACGGAAAAACAGTTCCGTAATATGTTTGAGAGAGCCAAGCGGAAAAAAGGCGTAACCGGTGAAGTCTTTCTTACAATGCTTGAAATTAGACTGGATAATGTTGTTTACAGACTTGGCCTAGCAAAAACTAGACAAGCAGCACGCCAATTTGTTAACCATGGCCATATCCTCGTAAATGGTATCAAAACTGACATTCCAAGTTTTCAAGTTTCAGTCGGTGATGAGATTGGAGTAAGAGAAAAAACTTCATCAAGACAACTAGCAACCCGTAATCTTGAAGGTTCTCAGTATCACCCGTCTCCACCTTGGCTTGAAATCAATGCCGACTCACTTCAGGGTACGGTCAGTCGAGAACCCCAACTAGACGAACTTGAACAAAGCGTAAATGTGCAACTCGTGGTTGAATTTTACAGTCGTTAATAATTTTCAAAATATCCTTACCCACTCAAACTTATTTTATCATGGCTAAAAGACTCGGAAAGTTCGAATTACCTAATCGTCTAATTAAAGAAGAGGAGACTGCTACAGAAAAGTATGCAAAGTTCATAGCAGATCCATTTGAATCTGGTTATGGTCACACCATCGGTAATGCATTTCGTCGCGTTTTGCTGAGTTCTATTGAAGGTGCGGCAATATCATCCCTCAAAATGGATGGCGTACAGCATGAATTCCAAAGCGTGGATGGCGTGGTTGAAGATATCACGGATATCGTACTAAACCTCAAAAAGATTCTAATTATCAGCCACAAAGCGGATCCAGTTACCCTTACCATCGAAGTGGAAAAAGATGGTGAAGTTACAGCTGCTGATATTGCCCCTGCAGAGGGGATTGAAATTGTTAATCCAGAGCAGCTTATTCTTACCACTGACCGGAAGCATAAAATTGTTGCTGAAATTGAGGTAACTGTAGGCCGTGGTTTCTGCCTTGGAGAAGATAGCAAAAGTGATGATCAACCCATTGGAATGATCAATGTGGATGCACTTTACAGCCCTGTTAAATTGGTTAAATACGAAGTTCAGAATACTCGTGTCGGGCAAATGACTGACTATGATAAACTTGTTTTAGAAGTTAATACAGATGGCAGAATTACGCCTGAAGATGCACTAAAGCAATCTGCTGCAATCTTGCGACATCATCTTGATGTATTTGATCAAATTAGTGAGGAGCAAATTGAATTTGAAAGTCAAACCAAAGAAGTCAGTGAAGAACAAAACCGACTTCGTAATTTATTGAGCATGAGCGTAAATGAAATTGAGCTTTCGGTTCGTGCTGCCAATTGTTTAAATAATGCAAATATAACTACAGTGGGTGAACTCGCGACGAAATCTGAGCCCGAAATGTTAAAGTACAGAAACTTCGGGAAAAAATCTTTGAATGAAATCAAAGCTAAACTTGAACAGCTAGGTCTATCCCTTGGTATGAAATTCGAGAGTCGCTTACTAGAAGCTGCCGCCAATCAATAGTTCTACATTCCACCATTTAAAAAATGAGACATCGCAAACATAACCATCAACTTGGAGTAAAGACCGCGCATAGATCTTCATTGATTGCGAATCTGTCTTGCTCGTTGATCGAAAACGGTAGAATCAAAACGACCCTCGCAAAGGCTCGTGCATTGCGTCCCTCGATTGAAAAAGCTATCACTCTTGCCAAAAAAGCACATGCCACAGATGATTCATCCAAAAAGCTTCATTATCGTAGATTAGCGATTGCAAGACTTCGCAGTAAAACTGCGGTTGCTAAACTTTTCGATGAACTGGTCGAGCAATTTGCAAATAGGAGTGGCGGGTATACCCGTATTTACAAGCTAGCCATCCCAAGACTTGGGGATGCAGCAGAAATGGCACTGATTGAATTTGTTGAAGAAGTCGCCAAGAAAAAGACCAAGAAGAAAAAAACCTCCAAGAAATCTAAATCTAAAGAAGCAGTCGTTGAGGTACCTTCGGAGGAAGTTCCTGCACCAAAAGAAGCAGAAAGCTCCGAAGTAGAGGACAGCAATGTTAAGGATAATCTAGAAGAAGAAAAGACGATGGAAACTGCGAAAGCAGAGGACGAAAAAACATCAGCAGAGGAAGCTGATGTTTCTAGCGAAGAAAATTCAGAAGAAGAGCCACCTCAGGAAGAAAAAAAATAGGGTAGATTTTCCGGGACAATTTATATTGCCCGGCTTCAAGTTTGTTTTCTTTGAGTTGCCAAAAGTTTGGCATATCTTTTGTTTGTTCTTTTTTATTGGTCAAACTTCAATCCATTATGCCGCAAACCATTTTAGTACTTGATTTCGGGTCTCAATATACTCAAGTAATTGCCCGTCGAATTCGCGAAGCAAATGTATATTCTCGAGTTATTCCTTACAACTCGAGCTTAACAGAAATCAAGAAACTGAAACCCTTGGGGATTGTACTTTCAGGTGGGCCAGCCAGCGTTCTTTCCAAAGGAGCACCAAAGCCAAATAAGGGAATTTTTAATTTGGGCATTCCTGTTCTTGGAATTTGTTACGGCTTACAGTTGATGGCAAATATGCTGGGTGGAAGAGTGGAAAAGAGCCAAAGACGTGAATATGGAAGAGGGATGCTGAATATCCTTAAGAAAAGTATCCTCTTTAAAAATCTCCCCTCGGAACTAACGGTTTGGAACTCCCATGGAGATGCATTGAATCAGATACCGAATGGTTTTCGTCCTGCTGCCAAAACAGAAAATTCAAGTTTTGCTGCGATCGAAGAGCCAAAGAAAAAATTTTATGGACTACAATTTCATCCGGAGGTAGAGCATACCCAAAAGGGTTCAGAAATCATCAAAAACTTTTTGTTTAGCATTTGTAAATGTAAAGCAGATTGGGACATGGATGACTTTGTTCATTCTTCAGTAGAGGACATTTGTAATACGGTTGGAAAAAAAAAGGTTATTCTTGGTCTGAGTGGCGGAGTTGATTCCTCAGTTGCTGCAGCATTGATTGATAAAGCGATTGGCACCC
>DEYT01000084.1:15695-20513 GCA_002364975.1 Opitutia bacterium UBA3151
GTTATAAAACTTTTCAGAGATCATATTCCAGGGAAATTAAGAGTCGCTCGAGCGGGTCCCCTTTTTCTAAAACGTCTCCGGGGTGTTTCGAACCCTGAAACCAAAAGAAAAATAATTGGAAAAACTTTCATCGAAGTTTTCGACAGTGAAGTTAAAAAGCTTGGGAAAGTTGATTTTCTAGCACAAGGAACTCTTTATCCAGATGTTATTGAAAGTGTGCCGATCGGCGGTAATCCGGCTGCATTAATTAAAAGCCATCATAATGTGGGTGGTCTTCCCAAAAACATGAAGCTGAAATTATTGGAACCGTTGAGAGAACTCTTCAAAGATGAAGTCAGAAGCTTGGGAAGAAGTCTAGGATTGCCAGAGAATGTTTTGATGCGACATCCTTTTCCTGGGCCTGGATTAGGCGTCCGTGTCGTTGGTGATATTACTCAAAATCGCCTCCGAGTATTAAAAGAAGCGGATGCGATCTTTATTTCAGAACTAAGAAGAACCGGTTGGTATGCCAAATTGTGGCAAGCATTCTGCGTATTTCTTCCGGTTCGAAGTGTCGGAGTGATGGGGGATGAAAGAACTTATGAAAATGTAATTTCACTTAGAGCAGTAACCAGTAGTGATGCGATGACTGCAGATTGGGCAAAATTGCCTGACTCTTTATTACGAAAAGTATCAAACCGGATCATTAATGAGATTAAAGGAGCGAATCGGGTGGTTTATGATATCAGTTCCAAACCCCCTAGCACTATTGAGTGGGAGTAATCTGTAAATAGTATATTTTACATGACTTTTTCCTTTCTAGAATTTGATAAAAATATTTTTGTTAAATTAGAAGATTTTGCATCTTCAACCGCGACCAACCTAGAAATTATTGAGACGGTTCGTTCAATTCTTGACCAAGTTAATACCAAGAAAGATGAAGCGGTTCTGGAAAAAACAAAACTTTACGATAAAGCATCGTTGCTTGCATCCGACCTTTTAGTCACATCAGAAGAATTGCGATTGGGCTTTGATTCTTTAACGCCTAATGAATTGGTAGCTCTTGAGTCAGCCAGGCAAAACATTTCCGATTTCCATCATCAAAGTCTTCCGGAAAACTGGGAGGGTACGAATTCACACGGAGCCAAGTATGGTGAAAAATATTATCCCATTAATCGGGTTGGCTTGTATGTTCCTGGAGGAAGTGTTCCTTTGGTCTCGACAGTCCTCATGACCACAACCCTTGCCAAAGTTGCCAGAGTTCCTGAAATCGTGGTTGTAACTCCTCCTGATTCAAAGGGTGAGATTTCCTCAAAACTGCTTGGTGCGATAAAGTTTTCTGGAGTCTCTGAAGTATATAAGGTGGGAGGGGCTCAAGCGATAGGAGCCCTTGCTTATGGTACAGAATCAATACCCAAGGTAGATAAAATTTTTGGTCCAGGAAATGCCTATGTTAATGAAGCAAAGAGGCAAGTTTTTGGAACGGTTGGTGTTGATTTGCTACCAGGTCCTAGTGAAGTAATGATTATCGCAGACGAAACCGCTAATCCAAAATTTACCGCGGCCGCTTTACTTGCGCAGGCGGAGCATGGGTCCGGAAAAGAAAAGGTATATTTCTTATTCTCGGATAAAAATGTATTTACTGAGACAGAAATGGAATTAAAAAGACAGCTTTCCAGCCTTCGTCATGAGACTTCTATTCGTTTTGTACTAGATAATGGTTTTATGGCAGTTTATATTCCCGAAATAGAAAAGATAGCAGATGTGGCAAATTTTATTGCTCCAGAGCATTTGGAACTACAAGTAGCAGAAAAAAACATAGATTTCCTAGTAGATAAAATCACCACGGCAGGTGCCTTACTTTTGGGTCATTATTCTGCCACTGCACTCGGCGATTTTATTGCTGGCCCTAGTCATGTATTGCCCACAGGCCGTTCCTCCCGATTTTCATCTGGCTTAAGGATGCAAGACTTTTTGCGCCGTTCTAGTTTCATTCATTATGACCAAGCGGCTCTTGTAAAAGCAGAACCAGAAATAACCAGTTTTGCTCAGATGGAAAACCTCGATGGTCACGGTATGTCGGTTAATCTAAGATCTTTTTCCAGTGACTGAAGATAAGGAATCTTTTCCGCAGAATTTCTTGTCGGATCCCCTCCGCCAGCACAAGCCTTATATTCCTGGGGAACAACCAAGTTCCGCAGAAAGAACCATCAAGCTAAATACCAATGAAAATCCTTACCCTCCTAGTCCATCCGTAGGTGACAAGGCAGCTGAAGAGATCAAAAAACTAAATCTTTACCCAAATCCTAAATCCAATCAGCTTAGAAAAGTAATTGCGTCCTTACATCAAATTTCCATGGAGCAGGTAATTGTGGGAAATGGATCGGATGATTTGCTTAACTTATGTGTTCGGGCTTTTGCAGACTCTAATCGAAGTGTGGGCATGCTGGATCCGAGCTATTCACTCTATGAAGTTTTAGCTTCGATTCAGGGAGCTCAATTGATTCGAATCCCTTTCGCTTCCGATGACTTTGAATTGCCCCTGAAAAAAGTTACGAATTGCTCAGCCAACCTATTTTTTCTTACGAGCCCTCATGCCCCCAGTGGTCGAGCATATCAGCTCGAACTTCTGGATTCGGTTGCAGGTAATTTCAATGGGGTTCTCGTAATTGATGAGGCTTACGCAGACTTTGCTCAACAGAATGCCATCCCTCTCCTCGCAAAGTATCCCAATGTTATTATTACCCGAACATTATCAAAATCATATTCTTTAGCAGGGTTACGGGTTGGGTATGCAATGGGCAACCCTTCTGTAATTCAAGTGTTAGATCGAGCAAGAGAAGTTTACAACCTAGACCGGATTGCACAAGCCATTGCACAAGCAGCATTGGAGGACCAAAAATACTTTAAAGAAACCAAACAAAAAATTATTGAAAGTCGTATTTGGATCAGTGATATTTTTGCTGAATGGGGATGGAGAATGATACCAAGTGCAACCAATTTTATATTTTGTAAGCCACTAGATCATTCTGGAACCGGAGGGGCGCAAATTGCCAACAGCTTGTATTCATTTCTTTCCACTCAGGGAATTTTAGTCAGGTATTTTCCTCAAAATAAATTAACGGAATCTTATATAAGAATCAGTATTGGCATGCCAGAGGAGATGAGTATGCTAGTAAGCAAGATTAAGGAATGGCAACACCAAGGACAGCTAAAGTAATTCGCAATACAAGCGAAACCCAAATAAAAATTCTACTCTCACTCGATGGAAATGGAGAGAGTGATATTTCTACAGGTATTCCGTTTGTAGATCACATGCTTGATCTCTTTTCCAGACATGGCTTCTTTGATCTGCAGATTGAGGCAAAAGGAGACATTGAAATTGATTACCACCACTTAGTGGAGGATATGGGTATTTGCTTGGGTCAAGCCTTCAACCAAGCACTTGACGATAAATCTGGAATTCGTAGGTACGGCTTTTTTCAGCTACCTATGGACGAAACTTTAACCTCAGTAGCAGTGGACCTGAGCAACCGGGCTTATTTAGTATGGAAGATACCTGCCAACCTTACTATGGTTCGAGATTTCAACATCCAACTTTTCAAGGAATTTTTTCAAGCACTCGCCAATGAAGTTGCCTGTAATTTACATATTTGCTTGGAGCATGGAGAGGAACCTCACCATGTTGCCGAAGCTATTTTCAAGGGATTTGCGAAGTCAATGGATTTAGCCACACAAATGGAACCTAGGTTGGAGGGAAGAATTCCTTCTACCAAAGGAACATTGTCCGCCTAAATTCCATATGCAAATGTCCCAAAAGATAGGGGTTGTCGATTATGGTACAGGAAATCTTCGGAGTGTGGTCAAGGCTTTTGAATATCTAGGTGCCCAAGTTCAAGTTTTCCATTCTCCAAAAGGATTGGATGAGATGGATGCTTTGGTGTTTCCAGGCCAAGGTACTTTTGACCAGTGTTTGGATGCGTTGGACCAATCTGGACTACATCAAAAGTTACAAGAATGGATACGAGCGGGAAGACCTTATTTTGGGATTTGTTTAGGATTACAGGTTCTATTTGAGGGTTCTGAAGAGGGGAAATTACCAGGATTGAAAATTTTCCCCGGAATGGTACGCCGTTTTCCTCCCAATGCCTCACTCAAAGTTCCCCATATGGGATGGAATGCTGTGAATTGGAACCTGCAACCCACCAACCCCCTACGAAAAGATTTAGTGGATGGTGATCAGTTTTATTTTGTTCATAGTTACTATGTTACCGGAGTTTCAAGCGATGTGGTAAAGTTCGAGACGTCGTATGGAATCCCTTTCGTGAGTGGAATCTTCTCAGGGAAATGTGTGGCTACCCAGTTCCATCCAGAAAAAAGCCAGTCAAAAGGTTTGCAACTTTATCGGAACTTTCTTGAAAAAATCGTTTAGAATTGGCAGTAATACTAGCTTACCCAATTCTAAATACCCCCGCCATGTCAGAATCCGCAGATCTTCTCATAAACGATCAATCCTATACCCTGCCCATTATTATGGGTAAGGAAAAAGAACAAGCTATCGATATCAGTCAACTTCGTAAGCAAAGTAAGTTCATAACCTTTGATGACGGATATGGAAATACCGGTTCCTGCGAAAGTGCGATTACCTTTATAGACGGAGACAAGGGAATTTTACGATATCGCGGGTACGACATTGAAGAATTGGCTCAAAAATCGAATTTTCTGGAAACCTGTCTGCTTCTGATTTACGGGGAATTACCTAGTTCATCCCAACTCAGTGAATTTAAAGAAAGAATTACAAAATACTCGGAGCTTCCCGGTGATGTTTTAGCCAGTATA
>DEYT01000084.1:20891-30313 GCA_002364975.1 Opitutia bacterium UBA3151
CACTGGGAGGGGCTTATCCTTCCTTGGCCTCCAATAATCGCCAAATGGATCTCGACAATTTCGAAGATTCTTCCAGCTTGATCATATCAGCGATTCGATCGATTTCAGCGGCCAGATACCGTCTCACCCAAGGTATGGAAGACTCAACCAAGCCATTATCCGGAGATTATTGTGATGATTTTCTGTCGATGATGTTTTCTACGGAAGATAGTGCGGAGATGCCCGCGGCGGTGAGTAAAGCACTGGATTTAATCTTTTTATTGCATGCAGATCATGAACAGAATTGCTCCACTTCCACTTGTAGAATGATAGCTTCTGGTGGGGCGAACCCTTTTGCTTCGGTTTCAGGGGCTAGTTCTGCTTTGTGGGGACCGCTTCACGGTGGAGCCAATATGGCCGTAATCAAAATGCTTAATGAAATCCACCAATCTGGAGATGACGGAAGTGGATTTATTAAATCTGCAAAAGAAGGTAAAACTAGGCTGATGGGATTTGGTCATCGTGTATATCGTAATTACGACCCAAGAGCCACAATTCTGAAAAGTGCCTGTGATCAAGCCCTGGAAGCACTAGGCTTGGAAAGTCCCATTTTAGATATTGCTCGAAACCTCGAAACCTCAGCTCTGCAGGACGAGTATTTTATTCAGCGAAAACTCTATCCGAATGTAGATTTTTACAGTGGTATCATCCTCCAAGCAATGGGATTTCCAACCAATACTTTTACGGTACTTTTTGGGATTGGGCGGGCTCCGGGATGGTTGGCTCATTGGAAAGAAATAGCCTCCAGCGGATCCCGAATTCACCGCCCCCGCCAGATTTATCAGGGAGAAAATGCTCGCCCTTACACCGATCTGGCTGAGCGCTAATTTGTTAACCTTTTATTTCTTCCTTGGGGAAGGGCTTTGCACCATCGCATCCTCTAATGATAATCCAGTAAGGTCTTTGATTCCCTTGATTAAGATCCAAAATGCATAGGCACTGACGATCATGCAGGGAATACTAATAATGGGAAAGCTCCATCCCATCATTCTACCAACCTCATCATTGTAGGCGATTTTATCCAGTGCAGGCTCGGTTACCACGATCCAACGGGAAAGAAAATAGTTCAGGGCAGCACTCATGATAAAGGTCAGGGCAATCAGCCATGTACATTTTGACATAAGCTTAGCAAAATCATTCTCAGCATGATTAAGCCGAAGTTTCTCATTGATCAGATTTACCTTTATAAGCTGCGGGTTAAGAAGGAAAAGGTGAACTAATGGACGCTTTGTTTTAAGAGTAATAACCGTCAAAATACCAAGAATAGTAGGAATGGCTGCTTCTTTGATTGCAAACATTTGTACCGTCGCACCAGGCACCAAGCCAATGCCACCAGTAAGCAGGGCACTCACAGCACCTAAAATGGAAAATAAATTCCATCTTTTATTCTTTGCTAAATCCCAAAGACCATATCCTACAGGAAAGGATACGGCTATGAGGAGCATGATCGATCCAACCACGGTGGAATCGGGTGCGGCATCTAGTTGCTTGCCAATAGGATCTCCAAACCAATCGGTTCCTTTCCTAAGAAATAAAATTGGAAGAATCAGATTAATTCCGAGATTTAGTAAAAGACTCTCTTTTTGTGGTGTTTGATTTTCTTTCGTTGGCACTTTATCCAATCATCAACATAAGATGTAATATCTACAAACTTTAAAATGAAAAATGAGGCTCACTGTTTGATATCTGCAGGACCAACCCGGGAATGGTTGGATCCCGTTCGCTTTATTTCGAATCCGTCCTCTGGAAAAATGGGATATGCCTTAGCAAATGCGGCGCAAGCCAAAGGTTTTAAGGTAACTTTGGTAAGTGGACCGGTATCACTGCCCTGCCCTACAGGAGTGGAGCGAATCATGGTTAATACCGCTGTTGAAATGCATGAAGTTATGGGGCAACATTTCCCTACCTCTTCCTTGACCATTATGACCGCTGCAGTGTGTGATCATCGCCCAAAGGTTTTCCATGAACAAAAAATAAAAAAAGGTAAGGTTTCAGATGCCATAGAATTAGTTTCGAACCCGGATATTTTACAAAACCTTGGAAAGCACAAGAGAATCGACCAGATACTGGTTGGTTTCGCTGCTGAAACTGAAAATCATATCACTCACGCAAAAATCAAATTACAACAAAAGAACCTTGATTGGATTGCGGTGAATAATGTTTCCGGTAACCAAGGCTTTGAATCCGATGATAATGAGCTAACTTTGATTTCCAATCACAAGCAGTCGATTATTTTTGAAAAAGAGGATAAAATAAGCTTGGCTAAGAAAGTTCTAGATCTGGTCTATCCATGAAATCAAAACCAAGTAAAAGCCCACTCGATAAAGTTCTCGGTCGTTTGGATGATTTGGATGAAGTAAATTTAGGCATTCTAGTTCAAAGACTGGCCAGGGAAAGAAAACTTCTTGAGATTGTTTTTGATGTAATCCGTGATGGTATCCTAGTACTAGATGAGGATGATATTCTTACTTATTCCAATACAGAAGGTCGTCGTTTGATTGGACTGAAGGAAGGAAGCACGGAAAAGATCTTTCTGCAAAGAGCTGCACCTGAACTAGCACGGGCATTGGGTTTAGGAAGAAGTAAGGAAGATACACAGCCAGAAGTTGTCATTCGGGAAATGCAAATTTCATATCCTGAAAAGCGACAGATCCGGGCCTATGCCGTACCGATTGGAGATAGTATAGGTCAAGAAGCCTCGAAGAATAAAGTGGGAACAGCTATCGTAATGACTGATGTTACCGAGGAAAAAGACAAGTTAAAGGCACAAATAGAAAGCGAGCGAATTTCAAGCATTATGGACTTGGCCGCTGGTGTAGCTCACGAACTTGGAAACCCACTGAATTCGATCAACATCCATCTTCAGTATTTACAGCGTAGTCTAAAAAAAGAAAATGCAGATTCCAAAAAAACTTCCAAGTCACTTTCTACATGTATTAAAGAGGTTCAGAGATTAGATGGTATCATTGCCCATTTCCTTAATGCCATTAGGCCCAGTGAGCCATCTTTCCAGAAAATCAACTTACTTTCCGTAATTGAAGAAACCGTTCGATTGCGGGAGAAAGAATTAAATAACAAAAAAGTAAAGGTTTCCATGGAGGCCGGGGTTCGAGAACCGATGATTCGCGGGGATGTGGAGCAGGTGAAGCAAGTATTCTTCAATGTGATTGGAAATGCGATTGATGCTATACCCGAGGGATCTGAAATCCGAATCATTTCCGGACTTGATGAGCAATATGTATTTGCACAAGTGGTGGATCAAGGAAGCGGGATCTCCAAAGAAAATATCTCCCGGGTCTTTGAACCTTATTTTACTACGAAAAAAACCGGACACGGAATTGGGATGATGATCGTACATCGGATTATGCGTGATCATGACGGTGAAGTTGGCTTAGATAGCAAAGAAGGATCGGGCACGATTGTGACCTTGAAATTCCCCCGAAAATCACCCCGCCGTGGTTTGCTTGAATCTTCTGAAAAAAGTATACAGCAATGAAACCAAATTTATTAATCGTAGATGATGAAGAACATACCCGAGAGGGCCTTGAGCTTGCCCTTGAGGATCGCTTTGAGGTTTTTCTCGCATCAAGTGCAGAAGAGGCCTTCAACGCCCTTGACGCCGAAAAATTTGAAGTAGTGCTAACCGATCTACGGATGTCCGGAGAATCCGGTATGAGTGTGATCAATTTTGCAGTGAAACATGCCAGTAATCCAATTTGTATCATGATGACTGCTTATGGAGAGGTTGAAATTGCGGTGGAGGCGATGAAGCGGGGAGCTTTTGATTTTCTTTCAAAGCCAGTAAACCTTGAAAAATTGGAACTCTTAATCCAGCGGGGATTAAATGAACGCAAATTAAAGTCCGAAAATCATCAACTCCACCAGAGGCTTGATAAGAAATTCAGCTTTGATGGAATTTTGGGGAAATCTCCCGCTTTGGAAAAAGTTCTGGAGCAAGTCAAATTAGTCGGACCATCCAAGGCAACAGTCTTAGTAACTGGAGATACCGGCACGGGAAAGGAACTGGTGGCCCAGGCCATCCATCAAAACAGTGATCGTTCGCGTGGACCATTTGTACCAGTACATTGTGCGGCTCTGCCTTCCAACCTTCTTGAGAGTGAATTATTTGGGCATGAAAAAGGAGCCTTTACCGGTGCCACGGAAAGACGGGTCGGACGTTTTGAATCCGCGAAAGGTGGAACCCTTTTCCTGGACGAAATTGGAGAGATTGATTCATCCACCCAAGTTAAATTACTTCGATTTCTGGAAACAAAATCGATTGAAAGACTAGGGAGCTCTAAAACTTTAGAAGTGGATGCCCGCTTAGTATGTGCAACCAATCGGAATTTACAGGAAATGGTAAATAATGGAGATTTCCGGGAAGATCTGTTCTACCGCCTGAATGTTGTTACGGTCGATCTTCCTTCCCTTCGTGAACGGGGAGATGACATTGTCTTATTACTCCACCACTTTCTAAACTATTTTGCGGAGGAAAATGGATTTGAGCCACCAATTCTTGAAGAGGACGCAATCGCAACCCTCTTGCATTATCCATGGCCTGGTAATGTTCGGGAATTACGTAATTTTTGTGAAAACCTTGTGGTCTTAAAAAGAGGGGCAAAGATTAACCATTATGATTTGGACACAAGATTCACCATCCAGGATATGGAATCCCTATCTGCTGGAACGGTTTCGGTTGTGGGAAAAGAAACCATGTCCCATTCATTGTCCGTGGAAGAGAATGAAAAACGATTGCTTCGAAATGCTTTACTGCAATCCAGAGGGAACAAGACTAAGGCTGCAGAACTTATGGGAATCAGCCGCCGTACTCTTCACCGCAAATTAGTTCGTTGGCCGGAACTCGATTTGTAAAAAGTTGGGAAAAAATGGCTGCTCGGGCTGGATTCGAACCAGCGACCAAGTGATTAACAGTCACCTGCTCTGCCACTGAGCTACCGAGCAAAACCGTCCTTCATCATGCCGAACCGACTTGGGTACTGCAAGAAATTTCTCTTTGCCACTAAAACACAAGGGTTCTGGCACATTTGTAAACGTTCTGTTGTGCTCAACATTTTTGCGCAATTTGCACTAGAGTTGTACGAGGATTTGAAGAGTTGCCTAATTAACAGGCCTTCCGGCTGATTTAGAACTGATTAGAAGTTACCTGCTCTGGCAATGAACTAGCCATTAATTTGATTACTAATAAATAAAAAATGGAAGTAGGTTTTTAATCAAACGGGTAATTAAAATTTTTCTCTCTTAATGAGTATGAAAAAGGCCCCCGTTTCCGAGGGCCTTTAACCTATGTGCCTGTGACAATCGTTATAGATTGAAAGACTTCCCAGTCCTTGGATTGCCGTTCAAGGACTGGGTTTTAGGTCTTACATCCCTGATTGCCCGATCCGGGTGTAAAACAAGTCCAACATCATTTTCATAAGTCTTGAACTTGAAACAAACAAACGAAACCTAAAAAATCTTTAAATTGTGATTAAATTAGAAACTGCTGGTGATACTCAACATTGCATTTATCGGTGCACCAACCGATGCTTGGTGCGTTCCGTGAGCATGTGGGAAATAAACTTCATCCGTGACATTTTCTACATTCAGCTGAACGCGGGTATTTTCACTAAGAAGGTAGGATGCACCAACATCTACCCGGGTGTAGTCGGGAAGCATGGCAGTGCTACCATTCGTTATATGACTTTCGTCTTGATGGAGAATACCAAGGCTCAATGCCAAACGATCGTTCACCAAGTAGTTGTTAAAAATTGAAAATACGCTTTCAGGAGTTTCCCTAAGACGGGTTCCATCGGTTTCCGCATCCAGATTGGTGTATGCTGCACTCAAGAACCAATTATCGGTAAGAGTGCCGATAAGAGCCAACTCGAAACCGCTTATGTCTGAGGTTTCCATTGTGGTTGTAGTTGCATCAACATAGTTTGGTGCATTCTTCTCTATTTCGAAGTATGCTGCAGAAAGACTCAGACCCATTGGCAAATCGAACCTAAGCCCGATCTCGGTGTTTTCGAAGGTGTCAGGATCCACCTTGTCAGCATTCGAATCAAGCTTTGCATACTGATCACCGGCTTTTGGAGTAAACGATTCACTGTAACTTGCATAAAATGCAAGTGCTTCAGTAGCATCGAATATCAAACCAACTCTTGGTGAGACTGTATCTTCGGAATCATTTAGAGTGTCTGAACCATCATCCGCGTCAACTACATCAAAATCAATGCTGTCAAAGCGTACTCCAAGCACTAAATCAAGTGAATCCATGAGTGCAATCTCATCGCTTAGATAGAAAGAAAGAACATCAATATCAGCAAAGGTTCTGTCATTCAGTGAAGAATATGTATTCGTAACAGTTGATGTATTGCCTTCGCCAGAACCGCCATGAAGACCATTGGATGCTAATGTCGAAATTGCGAAGATTGCAGTATCAGAATCACCATTGTTATTGGGATCCCATACAGCGTTGTAACGATCATTATCATTGCTGACTTCAAGATACTCGATACCCGCAATAATGTTATGAACGATACTACCGAATTCAAATTCTCCGTCGATTTGATAAGATAGGGTGGATGTTTTTCTTTGGGTTGTATCTTTGTAACCATCAAGGGCAACAGTTGATGTATTACCATCCAAATAGCCATCCCCACCTGCATAAGAATTTGGTACATAAAAATTTTGATACAGTTTGTCATGATCGCTGTGACTTCCGGCAAAACGACCAGTCAGTGAGTCCGAAATTTCATGTTCATAAACCAAATCGATGATATTGGCTTCATGCGTCGAAAAGTTTTCGGAAGAATCTCCGAAGACAATATCACTGTAAGCTTCGACTGGATTTCCGCTTGCGTCGGTTGGGATACCACGATCAATAAATCGTTCTTGATCGAGATACTCATATGAAATTTTAAGCGAGTCACCGTCACCCAAGTCATAGGTTAAGGTCGGATTGATGCCGAAACCTTCACCATAGTAATAATCGCGGTGGTTGCTGAGGTTTTCTCCGAATATATTAACACGCAGAGCGGTTTTATCATCAAGTTGCATGTTTTTATCAAGTTGAACGCTGTGTTCACCAAAAGTATCGATGCTTGCACCAAGAGTAGTGAAGTCCTCTCCGACAACTCCTGATTTAGTAACCCGGTTGATCATACCATAAGCACCACCAAAACCGGAAAGCAAAGCGTTTGGTCCGCGTAGGACTTCAACTCTTTCGACATTATAGAGAGGGCGATAATACTGCACATCGTCACGAACACCGTTGCGGTAGAGGTCTTGAGTGGTACGAACTCCTCGAATGATTGGAGCGTCTCGGTGACCTTCTCCTTGAGAATTTATAACACCTGGGGTGAAGTCAAGTACGTCGCCAATGCTCTTCATGCCTTGGGCTTTGATTTGGTCACTTCCCATGACGGAAATGCTTTGAGGAATACTGCTGATAGGCAAGGACGACTTTAGGCCTGAAGACAAGGTCGGTGCGTCGGCATTAGAACCGACAACACTAAGAGGTGATAATTCGGGCGCATCGTTTTTCTGGGCGTGTCCGGTCGATGCGACTGCCAAACTGGCAAGCAACGACAATAGTAGTTTGTTTTTGTTTTTCATAATGGGTTAGCTTAGTTTGATACTGAGACTCAATCTCAATTGATACTGAGACTCATTCTCAGTTTTTGGGGAATATGTCAAAGCAATTCACAATCAAATTGGAATTGAAGGCTATAGTTTGATACAGGTAATTCTGCTAGAAACCCCTGTAAATTAGGGATTTATGGCCTGTTAACCTCTCACTTTTGTTGTGCAGAATAGCAAACCAAAAGGAGCCTTAGGCTTTTGGTAGTTTAAGAAATTCCCGAGCTTTATTTACCTTTTGCAGTACTTCTTCTTGGTCGTTTCCAAGAAAGGTAACATGCCCCATTTTGCGACCCGTTCTTGCCTCCCTCTTTCCATAAACATGAAGAGAAGTGCCGGACATGGACAAGATATTAGACCAATCCGGTGCTGTTCTGGCATCTGGCCAGACATCACCAAGCAAATTCATCATCACCACGGGAGAAAGTAAATCTGTACTTCCCAGGGGTAAGCCCATAATCGCCCGTACTTGGTTTTCGAATTGAGAACAAGAACAGGCATTTATTGTATGGTGTCCGGAGTTGTGGGGTCGGGGAGCGATCTCATTTACGATCAACCGCCCCTCCGATGACAGAAAAAATTCAACTGCTAATGTACCCACATACTGGAAGGCATCTGCAATTGCCAGGGCTACAGTTTCAGCTTGCTGAAGGATTTCTTCTGGAATTCTTGCGGGTACGATGGAGATATCGAGAATATGATTTCTATGAATATTTTCAACCGGATCATAACATACCACTTCGCCCATGGCGCTTCGGGCTACGATTACCGAAAGTTCAACATCTAAGGAAATGCATTCTTCTATCACCACTCGTCCGCCATCAAATTTCATCCATGCTTCCTCTAAGATGCCATCCTTGGAATCTCCAGAGAATTTAAGCTGTCCCTTGCCGTCGTAACCAAATTCCGCAGTCTTCACAATTACATCCGTCTCTAACTCCGCAATTCCTGCTTTGAAAGAATCAAGATCGTTGGCGATTCTAAAAGGAGTACAAGCAAACCCATTTTTGGAAAGAAAAGATTTTTCTCTTTCCCGATGCTGGCAGGTGGTTACCGTAAGGCTATTAGGATAAAGCGGGATTCTTTGCTCTACTTCTTCAAGTGTATCGCTGGGTAAATTTTCAAATTCTACGGTTGCCACTTTTACTCTTGAGGTGAAAATTTCCAACGCTTTGCGATCATCAAAAGGAAGGTCCAATAATTCGTCCGCGGTTGCGGCTGCCCCCGATCGGTCACCACCAGTCCAAGTGAGCACTTTAAATCCCATTTTTCTGGCATCGAGGGATAACATGCGTCCCAACTGGCCCCCTCCTAGGACGCCAACCCATTCATCGCCTCCGCTTGACATGATTAAGTTTCTTGGGGTGGAAGTTCGCTTGCTTCGATCAACTGTTTTTGCTCTTCCCTAAATTCCTTAAGCTTTTTGGAAAGCTCTTCATTTCCCGTTGAAGCAAGTATAGAAATTGCAAATAATGCGGCATTGGTCGCTCCAGCCTCACCAATCGCAAAGGTAGCGGTCGGAATCCCGGCTGGCATTTGAACAATCGAAAGCAGAGAATCCACCCCTTGAAGAGTTCTGGACTTCACCGGTACTCCCAAAACAGGAAGGGTAGTCATGGAAGCAGTCATACCTGGCAAGTGTGCTGCCCCACCCGCTCCCGCGATGATACACTTGATTCCACGAGACTTTGCGGCCTTGGCATATTCATAAAGCAAAGCAGGGGTGCGGTGGGCACTGACCA
>DEYT01000006.1 GCA_002364975.1 Opitutia bacterium UBA3151
CCATATTTTCTCTCGACCAGACGGTTGAAGGGGTAACCGGTAGCGGGCTCGATTCCGGTAACATATCCGTCTTCAACGGATGCGGTATTTTTCCAGATGGTGAGGTAGGGAAGCTCGTTGACATTCCAACGAACAGAGGTGGCAAGATCCCCCATGCGGTTGGTAAGGAGGGCCATGGATTGAGCATTCTCATCGGCGATGGGTTCAAGCAAGTAGACTTCCTCGATAAAGCCTTCCGTGGGACCCCGATAAGTTTGCCATTGCTCTAGAAACTTGGCGGCATGGTCATTGAAAGGAGAAATTTTATGGGCAGGGGCAAAGACTTGGGCACCTTCTTCCAGAATCGAAGAACCATAATTTCCGTGATAAATAATTTGAAATTCCTGATGGGAAGGTCCCTCGTTGGTGATCTGGTCCGAGATTTGGAATTGATCGGAGCCGGGAATGGTCGAAATTTCAGTAACGAGCTTAAGTTTGGGTCCATAAAAGAAGCTTTCATAAACGGTGCCCCGGATGCGGATCCGATGAGGTGGTTCAGGATCGACCCGTACCTGATAATTCGAAGCTGGAATATTCTGAATCTTTCCGTGAAGGCTAAGATCCTGCTCCACTTTGTCTCCGCTGTTGTTGATGAATTGATCCTTCCCTGGATGCCCGGCAAATTCCAAGCCACAGCGAACCATCCATTCATTGAAACCTTCCAGCCAACCAAGTCCGCCCCGGCTCTCCAGGTCGATGTAGGACGGGTGTACCACTTCCTTTACCGGGGATTTCCAGCCCAATCGGATTTCTCCTGAAAGGACTTCGAGAATGCCCATGCCCCGGGTGGGAATGACAACAATCTTAAGCTTTCCATTGTCGAGGGTGAGTAATTCGACACCTTCTTGTTTGCCTCCTTTGAGCAGGGTCCGGGTCACGGACCAGGGGGAAGAAAAAGATTTATCTGGATGAGAGTCAGAATCGGTAAGCGTATCGAATTCTTCCACAGGAACTGGGGGAGGAGAGTCCCCACCAGGCTCGGGAAGGTCGGAACAGGAAGCGAAGAAGCAAAGGGACGAGATTACGCCGAGAAGAATGAATTTCATAATTGAGCAGAGGATAAAATGGGGGAATGGATCAACCGAAAACTTTTTCGAGTGCCGCCCGCATCAATTTGGGATCTGGGTCGATTCCGGTCCAGTGCTTGATTCCAATCACTCCCTGATTGACCAGCATGCCGAGCCCGTCAATTACGGGACAGCCTTTAGCGCGGGCATCGCGTACCAAATGGGTGGTTGGCGGGTTGGGGATAACATCGGCCACCAACATATGGGGTAATAAGGAATCGGGATCGAAATCGAGCTGGGCATCCAGATCAGGAAATAATCCGATCGAGGTGGCATTGATCACCACATCGGTTTCAGATGGAATGGAATAGGTCGAATCCCAGGAGGCGAAATCAGCGTAGCAGGGAAGTTTATCCTGCAGCAGGCTGGTTAATTCTTCTCCACGACCCGCGGAGCGATTGACAATGGTAATATGATGGGCACCCGCAAGGGCAACTTCCACACTGATGGCACGGGCGGCTCCACCGGCTCCAAAGATTACCACCTTTTTCCCTTTTGGGTCGGTAAGTTCACGGAGCGAAGAGACAAAACCTTTGCCGTCGGTATTTTCCCCGATCCATTTTCCATCTTTACGGACCACACAATTTACCGCACCCATAAGGGAAGCAGATTCCCCAAGACCATCGAGGTAATCAATGACCTTAACCTTGTGCGGAATCGTGCAGTTGAACCCTTGAAAGCCCATCACTTTTGCACCCTGCACCGCAGCTTCGAGATCGTTGGGGCCGACTTCAATGGTCAAGTATCTCCAGTCAAGATTATGATGGTGATAGGCTGCTTCGACCATGACTTGGGTCGGGTTTTCGGAAATGGGCTGACCAAAAGCGGCCGTGAGTTCTTGCTTGAAGTTTAGTTCTTTCATTGTTTTCCAGTTATGGGTACATTTCCAAATTTAGAAATCAATCTTAATCCATAAAAACATGATAAAACGAAGCCTAACAGCCCTCTTCTATTTAAATTTATTCGCTTTTTCCTCTTTCTTTTATGGGTGCGGAGGAGGCACTGAGGATTCAGTTTCGGTTGAAAAAGAGCCAACAGTAAAGGGTACCATTGGGGTGTCCGTTTTGACCTTGGGAAATCCTTTTTTCTCGGTGATTGCAGAAAATGTAAAAAGGGAAGCCGCCAAACATGGATATGATGTAATTTTGGTCGATGGGGACAGGGATGTGCAAAAACAAGCGAATCAAATCGATGATTTTTTGACCAAGGGAGTTTCCGCGATCATCCTGAATCCCTGTGACCGAATTTCAATTGGAACCGCGGTAAAGAAGGCAAATGAGGCAGGAGTACCGGTTTTTACCTGTGATTTAAAATGTGTTGCCGAAGGTGCAAAAGTCGAAAGTCATGTGGGATCAGACAACCTGCAAGGCGGAAAGCTGGCGGGGGAAGCAATGATTGAAGCCTTGGGAGAACAAGGAGGAAAGGTACTAATCGTTCATTTTCCCCAAGCTAATTCCTGTCAACTTCGGGTACAGGGCTTTGAGGAAGTAATTGAAGCTTACAACCAAGGCTTGGCGGCAGGTATGATCGAGGTGGTTGCCCAGTTGGATGGAGGTGGGGTTCGAGATGAGGGGTATAAGGTGACCGAGGATACCTTGCAAGCCCATCCGGATTTAGCTGGTATTTTTGCGATTAATGACCCCTCCGCCCTGGGAGCCCGGGCAGCCTTGGAAAAAGCTGGCAAGCAGGATCAGGTGAAAATTGTAGCCTTTGATGGCCAACCTGAAGGGAAGCAGGCCATTAAGGAGGGGAAAATTTTTGCTGATCCGGTTCAATTTCCGGACAAAATCGGAAGTAAGACGGTGGCCTTGATAATGGCCTATTTCAGCGGGGAAGAAATCCCGGCTGAAGTCTTAATTCCCACCTCCCTGTACCGTCAGGAGGATGGCTTGAAGGATCCCAGCTTGCAGTAGAATTTTTGTAATAAATCTTTAATG
Source organism: Opitutia bacterium UBA3151 (assembly GCA_002364975.1). GTDB lineage: Bacteria > Verrucomicrobiota > Verrucomicrobiia > Opitutales > Seribacteraceae > Seribacter. The sequence goes on from DEYT01000006.1 coordinate 3,044, forward strand.
AAAACAGAAGTTTTAGTGAGTGAAGAGGTTTCAGCTCGTGGAACCGACCGGACCCTGGCAATTCTTGAATTCCTCGGAGGCTTTAGAAAGGGGAAGTCGGCAAGCGAGATTGCCCGGGCCTTGGATTTACCAGTCAATTCAGTGGGTAGAATCACCGAGACCATGACGCTGAGGGGATGGTTGTATCGACGTGAAGACGACCGTCGTTTTATACTTACCAACCGGGTGGCAGACCTGACCCGGCCCCAAGTGAATGATAAAAGCCTAACCATTAGTTCCTGGTCGGAATTGAAGAACCTTCGAGACCGATCGGGAGAGTCGACCCAACTGGCGGTGATGACGGATAATAAATGCACCATTCTGGAGCAGTGCATATCGAAGCAGGCGATTAAAGTAAGTGGTGAAGTGGGAATGCGGGTGCCTGCTTACTCCTGTGCACCGGGGAAATCGATTTTGGCGAGTTTACCGGAAGCGGAATTGAAAAAGTATTTGAGTGCGGTAAA
>DEYT01000076.1 GCA_002364975.1 Opitutia bacterium UBA3151
AATTCCGACGATCAACAAATTCACACCCCAGCCATGCAAAGACTGGCGAACATGGGAATTCTTTTTACGGATGCCCACGCGCCATCCTCACGCTGCACGCCCACACGATACGGATTACTTACTGGACGATACCCGTGGCGGGCCCGAATGAAGCACTGGGTGCTCTTTGGAGTACAGGGAGATCCACTCATTGAGGAAGACCGTCCTACCCTTGCTTCCCTATTCCGATCTCAAGGTTACGCCACCGCAATGGTGGGAAAATGGCACCTCGGTCTGCGCTACACCCAAAGCAATGGAAAGCCGGCTGCCGGTTGGGAAGATGCGGATCTAAGCAAAGATATTTTTGACGGCCCCTGTGACCATGGCTTTGATTATGCCCGGTTTACTTCACGCTCGCACGGAACCTCGGGTCCAGATGCAGGCACAACCAATGCCCGAACCGGTAAAAATAAAAAGGGGGACCGAAATACCCCAATCCAGTCCATTGGTCCCGGGCATATTCATAATCGACGAGTTATTGGCGCTACTGGGAATAAGAAAAGATTAATTGATAGCGGCGTACACGCTTATGACCTGCATGACCTCGGCCGTCGTCACTCTGATCATGCGATTGAATTTCTGAATCAACATCTCAGGAATCGCTCCAGTTCCTTCGACCCTTTTTTCCTTTATTATCCAAGTAATTCCAATCATGGGCCGTACACTGCAGCCAATGAAATTGGGGGAAAGAAAGTACGGGGTACGAGCAGAATGGTCTCTGGGAAAAGGGCATCAGCCCGATTGGATTATGTCTACGAAAACGATGTCGCTCTGGGAAGGCTCCTTGACTACCTTGAGCAGACCCAAGACCCACGCAGACCGAGTAAGAGACTGCTCGATAATACTGTTATCATTTTCACTTCGGACAACGGAGCTGAAGTAAGATCTAAGACCGCAACTGGACCGGTACGGAGCAATAAGGGAAGTTGCTACGAAGGAGGACACCGTGTCCCTTTCATTGTGTCCTGGCCGGAAGGAAAAGTTGGCAACGGGGACCGAGAAAGTTCAGGAAAAACAAGTAGTGAATTAATTGGGTTGCAGGATTTGTATGCCACCTTTTCAAATATTTTAGGTGTACGATTGCCTGACTTAAGAAATGGAGAAAAGGGTGCGGAAGATAGCTATAATGTTTTCCCTGCCTGGCAGGGAAAATCATTGCCGAGTCGGCCGATGTTTTACAATGATCACAAGGAAGGGACAAACGGAGCTGCTTGTGCCATGCGAATCGATGATCCTCAGATCGATGGACAAAAGTTTCTGGGAAAATGGAAAATTTTCTTCGATGATTCCCTTTTGCGCTATGGTAAAGCCAAGCCTACTGAACTTTTTGAATTATCTTCGGATCCCATGGAATCCAAAAATCGTTTGAATGAAGATCGCATTCAACCCTTGATCAAAAAATTAATTTCAACCACTCGGCTACATCGAAATGGGGGGGGTCATCGTATGATTCCCTTTATCCCCAAAAAAAGATTTCAATTTGATTGGAGAAAACCATTACCGGTTCCCGCTCCTCTCACCCTATTTATATCGGTAAAGGGGGGGCAAGCGATTCGAGACGGGAATGGTCTTGGAATTGATGGTCATGGCTCTCCACGAGTTGAGCCAGGGGAAGCTCTTGCCATCCGCTTTCAATCGGATGTGCTCATTGAATCGATTGGCATATTTGCGGGGATCGGTGGATCTTGTGGTGGGAGCTATCGAATGGGCAACCATGCCCCTCTTGCAATTTACTGCACGGATGCTGACAAGGACGCCAAGGACCAGACTGGCATTATCAGTGACTTGGGTATCTTGAAAAATGGAGAGATGCTCATTCTGGACCCCAAGCCCCATTTCGGAGTTGAAGCCCCGGGTAGTTGGAAGCTGCAATCACTTGTTGTTCGTCCTGTACCATGAACCTTAGATCGATTCAGATAAAAAGGCTGCAAAGAAATTAAGAATTTTGGAAAATAATAGATACCATGACTTGGATGCCCTGAGGGCTTTTGCGATGCTCCTTGGTATCCTGCTTCATGGACTCCTCTCCTTCCTCCCCACTCCGATATGGCCGGTTCAGGACATGAATCAATCGGAACTCTATTACATTCCTTTGATGTTTATTCATGGATTCAGGATGTCTCTATTTTTTTTCATAAGTGGATTTTTCACCATGATGATGTGGCAAAAAAGAGGAGCTTTTCGCTTATTGCGACATCGGACCAAGCGGATTGTTTTACCTTTTTTCCTCTTTGGGGCCTTCATCTTTCCTCTTCTAAACAACATGGAAACTTTTGTCACAGAATCAGGAGGCAAGCAAATAGCTACCATTGCTCCAAGAGGAAAAACTGCTAAGGATATAAATTCTGAATACAAGGTACCTAACGACCTAGGAGGGGCTGCAAGTACAGGCAATGTAAGAGAGATCAGGGAATGGCTGCAAAAAGGAGCAGACATAAACGGTAAATACGACAAAGACTTCACTCCGCTTCATTGGGCAGCAACCATGAACCATGTCGAAGCGATCCATCTCCTGGCAGATAAGGGAGCAAACCTGAACGCAAGGGATGGACATCAATCAACCCCCTTATTACTTGCCGCCTTCTTCGGACACGCGGAATCGGTAGAGTGTCTTCTGCAAAGGGGAGCCGACCCAAGACTGAAAAACAAAGACGGTTCCCTACCCGAGCAAGCGATGTTAGCCAATCGAACCATAACCGAATGGGTGGCAAGGGATATTTTGAAAATCCCCATGGACTGGTCAAAAATCAGAGAAGGGAGAAAGCAAGTAAGAAAATTACTCACTGAGGATCATTCTCTTATTACTCAGGAAAGAAGCTGGTTTGTTCGTAACTATTTTTTGTTCGGCCAATTTTGCACCCACCATCTCTGGTTCCTTTATGACTTGGTCTACCTGACAGTCGGCTTCCTTCTTTTTATGGGCATTCTAAAATTTATTCCTCATTTTGGCTTGGTTCGCTGGCTTGCCGAGTCCCCTCTTCGACTGCTTTGGCTTGTTCCCCTAACCTATTGGGCCCAGTTAAACATGGGTAGTGGAGAAGACGGAATTTTTGGACCGGCAACCGCAGTCTTCCTGAAACCCGACTGGATTAAACTCGGCTACTACGCGATCTTCTTTGGGTATGGTGCGCTTTGTTTTCCTCACCAAGGTTTCCATGAAAAAGTGGGACGCTTATGGCCAGTATATTTTGGCTTAGCCACGGTTTGCTTCGTCGCCGTTCTGTCGATTATTGAGAACAAAGACGAAGGCTTGAACTATGAATTAATCTCGTTCTACTCAGCTCTTTTCGTCTGGCTTATGATTTTCGGCCTTATTGGATGCTTTCGTAAATTATTCGCCCGGGAGAATCCGAAAGTTCGCTTCGTTTCCGATTCCGCTTATTGGCTATACATCGCTCACCTCCCTCTTATTCAACTGATTCAATTTTGGGTTTCGGATTGGTCATTGCCCAGCTTTATAAAGATTACCTTTGTTTGCCTGATTACCACCGTTTTATTACTTATTTCCTACAGGTACTTCATTCGATATACCGTAATCGGAACCTTACTGAATGGAAAAAGATATCCCCCCAATGAAGCAGCCCAATTCACTAACTAAAAAATCCTTCCTTTGGCTTGGAATTTTCTTGGGGGTACTGATTTGGTCCGGGATTGAGCCTAAAGACCGATTGACCTGGGTACTGGAGGCTGGACCCGCAATCATTGGACTCTTGGTGATGGCCAAGTACCAGCAATCTTTCCCCCTTACTCCCCTGCTGTATTTCTGGATTTTACTCCATTGCATCGTTCTCATGATAGGGGCGAAATATACCTATGCCGAGGTTCCCTTGTTTAATTCGATCCGCGAAGCTTTTAGTTGGGAACGTAATAACTATGATAAAGTCGGACATTTCATGCAGGGATTTGTCCCGGCACTGATAGCCAGAGAGATACTCTTAAGAAAAAAAATAGTGAATACCAATGGTTGGAGAAATTTCATCGTACTTTCGATCTGCCTGGCATTCAGTGCCTTTTATGAACTAATCGAGTGGTGGGCAGCATTGCTGATTGGGGAAGATGCCAATGCCTTCCTCGGCACTCAGGGTTATGTTTGGGATACACAGTCTGACATGGCTTGGGCTCTTTTTGGAGCGATGCTTTGCCTCTTTACCCTCAGGAGAGCACACGATCGGCAAATCCGTTCTTTGCCCTCATAAGAAAAGAATATATACATTTCCCATGGCAAGCGAGACAGACTGGAATGAGAGGTACCAAAATGAAGATACACCCTGGGATAAAGGCGAACCTGCACCTGGTTTGGTGGACTGGTTAAAACAAAATACCCTAAAGTTAGATTCCCGAGTTTTGGTTCCAGGATGCGGTCGGGGGCACGATGCATCCGTATGGGCCAAAGCCGGCTTTGAAACTACGGGTATAGATCTTTCCAACCTTGCCTTATCCGATGCCCGGCAAGAATACGAATCGCTTCCATGCTTAGCTTTTTTACCGGGTAATTTTTTAGAGGATGAACCGAATGAACCATATGATCTTATTTTTGAACACACCCTATATTGTGCAATCGATCCTGCAAGAAGAGCAGAATATGCTAAAGCGGTTGATAAACATCTTAAACCTGGGGGTCACTTTCTTGCCATCCATTTCCTTTTTTCGCTGAGTGAAGAGGGTCCACCTTTCGGAGCCTCCCAACAGGAGATTCTGGATCAATTCAGCCCATATTTTAAATTGTTGGAGCAATGGAAACCGAAAAGTTTTGAAGGCAGAGAAAATGAGGAAAGAATGTTTCTCTGGAGCAAGAATTAGAACGGAAAGGCTTCATTATCCTTCCAAATATTTTGTATTTTTTAGTCTTGGATGTTGGTTTTTTTCCAAAAAAAACCTAGCCTGCCTTTGTGAAGATAAGTTTTCTATGGGCAATTTTTTTCTTTTTTACCGAGTTTGGTCTACAGGGATGGTCTAGCCCAAGTCTCGTTACAGGAAAGTCTCTCTACGCAAATCAATGTGCTGAGTGCCATGGTGAGCGTGGCCAGGGTGTTGAGGATGAATATTCCAAACCCTTGGTTGGCGACTGGCCCTTGGAAAAAATTATCCGCTATGTGGACAAGACCATGCCTGACTATGACCCCAAACTGACCAAAGGCAAGAATGCGGAGCTTGTTTCTAAATTCATATTTGAAAGCTTTTATCAAAAACCTGAACTCTTCCAGAAGGATTCAAAGGTACAGCTTTCTCGCCTAACCAATCGACAATTTCGCCAGTCTCTCGCCGACTTATTTTCCCACTTTGAAGGTCAGCCCAAGATACAAAACCGAGTACATGGTCTAAGAGGTAAATATTACAATGCCAAGGGAATGAATAAAAAGAAAACCATCAAGCATGAGCAAATTGACGGTAAAATTGATTTCAACTTTAAGGATCAGGCACCAATCCAAGGAATGGATGTAAAAAAATTCTCCATATACTGGGAGGGGTCTATTAAACCGAGAGAGACTGGATGGTATGAATTTTTTGTCCAATCTCCCAACGGATTTTCGCTCCGGATCAATCAGAATGACTCTTTGCCAACCATTGACGAAAAAGTGACCGCAGGAATGATGCGTGAGGTTAGTGCAAAACTTTTTCTTCTGGGTGGTCGTCCATACCCACTTTCCTTGGAATATTTTAAATTTGATGATCCCAACGCTTCCATCGAATTAAAATGGAAGACTCCATTGGGCGAAAAAGAAATCATACCTAAAGAATTTCTGTTCACTGAAAAAGTTAGCTCTTCCTTTATAACCCAGCAAAACCTTCCCCCGGATGATTATTCTCAGGGCTTTGAACGAGGTATTCAAATTGATGACACCTGGGACGAAGCGGTGACTTTTGCGGTTCTTGAAGCGGCAGAACATGCTGCTGGAAAAGTCAGCCGTTTGATTCGTGGTCGGGAGAATGATCCGGATCAGAGGGAGAAGGTGGTTGCAATCGCGGAGGATTTTGTTCGCCTCGCTTTTCGTGAAAAACTTTCTCAAGAAGAACTCGAATGGATTGTTCATCGAAAATTTAACCCAAAAACTCCCCTTCATACATCGATTGAAAAGGTGGTTCTTTTTACTCTTAAGTCACCCCGGTTCCTTTATCCTGAATGGCAAGCCCTAGCCAAGGACACGAAGGATTCCTCTGTAGTAGCCAGTCGATTAGCTCTATATTTATGGGATTCCCTTCCTGATATGAATATGCATGACCTGATTGACCGAGGTCAATTTATCAAGGTGTCTCAGATAGAAGATCAAGCCAAGCAAATGACTATGGACTCGCGAGCCAAAGCCAAGTTTCACGACTTCTTACTTCACTGGCTTGATATGAACGCGGAAGAATTGCCTACGAAGAGTACCCAGAAATACCCCGATTTTTCACCCACTCTGGCTTTGGATTTACGCCGTTCACTTTTTCGCACGATCGAGAAAATAGTATGGGAAAAAAAAGGCCATTTCGAGGACTTCCTGCGTATGGAAAGCTTCGAATTCAACCAAGCCATTGCCGAATATTACGGGATGCAATTTCCAAAAGAAAAAAATGCCACGGACTTCGTCTCCTTTCATTCTTCCCAGATAAAAAGACAGGGCTTACATACTCACCCCTACCTCCTAGCCAGTCATTCTTATGCGGAAGAAAGCTCGCCGATTCATCGTGGAGTTTTCGTAAGCCGTAAAATTCTCGGGCGTACTTTACGTCCCCCCAAAGAAGCGATTTCATTTAGCAATTCTGATTTTAACCCAAGTTGGACCATGAGACAAAAGGTTTCGACCCTTACCAAACCGGCAAATTGCATGAGTTGTCACGACTTAATCAATTCAACCGGTTTTTCTCTCGAGGGGTTTGATGCAGTTGGTAAGGCTCGAGAAGAAATGAACGGAAAACCAATTAACCTAATGGTCAAATACATGGACGAGGAAGGCAATGAGAACCAGTTTCATGGGCCATCTTACCTGCTAGATCAGGCCTTAAATTCAACCAAGCCCTCAGAATCTTTTCTTGAAGATCTGTTCAAGCATCTTGCCAAACAACCCGCTCAAAGTTACTCTAATATTGAAATAGCCGAATTATCAAAGATGATTTTCCAAAGAAAAATAAATTTGAGTGAATTGTATATGAAGTTGTGTTTTTTAGCTTCTACGGAAGGGTTCTCTTTCCAGCGATAAATTCTAAAGTGATATTGATTCCAATGAACCGTCGAACTGCACTAAAGCAACTGGGGTTATCTTCTCTATCCCTTCCAATTCTTTCCCAGTCCCCAACTCTTTTTGCTGAAGCTAATTCCAAGGTTTCACCCAAACAAAGACTGGTTGTAATGTTCAGTCCGAACGGCACCATTTCCGAGGAGTTCTGGCCGGAAAGAATTGGAGAGGACTTCGAACATAAAAGGATTCTTAAACCCTTGGAACCTTTCCATGACAAGATGTTGGTGCTTCGAGACCTGCACAATAAGGTAAAAGGAGATGGAGATAACCATATGCGAGGAATGAGTTGCCTGCTAACCGGCATCGAACTTTTCCCTGGTAATGTAATGGGTGGAGGAAATACTCCTTCCGGATGGCCCAAAGGAATTTCCATCGACCGAGAAATTAGTAACTTTTTTCAATCCAAAGAGAGTACTCGTACCCGTCATGGTGCTCTTCATTTTGGCGTTGGCGTGAAAGACACTTCAGATCCGTGGACCCGCATGTCTTACCATGGCCCGAATCAGCCGGTCACTCCCTTTGCGGATCCCTATGATGCCTACCGCCGGTTATATGGGAATGTCCGTGAAAAGAAAAAAGTTAGGTCTGTTTTGGATGATCTAAAGAGTGACTTTGCTAAGGTAGCGAACCGACTTCCTGAATCGGACCGTAAGTTGTTGATTGAGCATTCAAAACTTGTCGATCGGATGGAAAATGAATATGCAAACAGCAGTTCGCTCGATAATTTGATGGTTAAACCACCCGAACTACCAGAGGGAATTCTCAACCGAAATGACAATCTTCCTCAATTGAGCCGATTGCAGATCGATTTATTGGTTAACTCATTCATCAATGACTTCGCCCGGGTAGCAACCCTTCAATACACTAAATCTGTGGGGCAGGCCAAAATGAATTGGCTCGATATTGATGATGCCCACCACACCCTTTCCCATGAACCTGACAAAAACAAAGATGCCTATGAAAAACTCGTTCGTATCAATACTTGGTTTGCGGAAGAACTAGCCTACCTTCTTAAGAAACTTGAATCCACACCGGAGCCCGGGCAAAAGGGGTCGATGCTTGACCACACTTTGGTCATCTGGACAAACGAGCTTGGCAAAGGAAATAGTCATACCCTGGATAACATCCCCTTTATTCTAATTGGCAACGGGTTTGGATTTAACATGGGTCGTTCCATGTGGTGCGAAAATAGCACCCACAATCGTCTTCTTTTAAGCCTAGCCCATGCTGTTGGACATCCTCTCAAAACTTTTGGAAACCCAACCCTTTGCAAAAGAGGTCCGCTCGACCTCTCCTAATTTAAATTGAAATTATTTTTTTATTCTTTTCTTTTTCTTAGCTTATTTACTTTGGTAAGTACTCAGAAGATTAGTGCGGAATGGATTCCACTTTTTGACGGGAATACAACCCATGGTTGGAAACCGCTTGCTCAAGTCGAGAAGTTTGAAGCTATCGATGAAGAACTTCGATTGTCATCCAAGGTCAATGTCTGGGTTGTTTCTGATTTAAAGATGCAGGATTTTGAAGTCGAATGTGAAGTCAAGATTCCCTTGGATTATGAAAAATTCAACTCCGGTCTTGGCTTTAGGCTAACGGGAGATCGTGGAAAACCAAAGGGATACCAGTGCGAAATTGACCAGGAAAGACCGGCCGCGATTTATGGAATTGGCTTAGGCGGTTGGATTTATCCAAAGAAAGAGACTCAAAATCAATTCTCCCAACGAGTCACGGGATTATTCGAGGCAAGCTCATGGAATCACTTTCGGGTTCGAGCAATCGGTTCCAAGGCAACAACTTTCTTGAATGGAAAGCTTGTTGCTAAGACCAAAGGTCTAATCGAAACCCAAGGCCGTTTCGGAATTCAACATCACGGGAAAGGCGGAACGGTTTGCTTCCGAAAACTCAAGGCTCGCTCCCTGTAGTATTTCCTTTTTCTTACTCTGCTTGACCTTGGACACGATTTAAGAAAGGCTTATTCTATGAATTTACACCTTGGCTATCCTCGTTTTGTTCTAGGTTTTTTCTTACTTTTTTCGCTCTTGGCCTTTTGGGGTTGCGAAAGCGGACCCTCCGATTCTGAAACGGGAAACACTGAGGAAGCATTCTACCCAATCGATTTTTGCATCGTTACGGGTAACGATTTTGATGAGGATGGCAGCGGAATGATTCCCTATACGCATGTTCACGAGGGAATTACCATTAAATTCTGCTGCAAGCCATGCCTTCCCAAATTCAACAAAGATCCAGAGAAATACTTAGTCATACTTGACGAAGAAATTGAAGCACTTAAAAAAGAAAGTGTATCAGATGGCTGATCCGTATTCAGCTTATTGAGATAATTGCTGCCACCAATTTTTCTTGGGTGGATTTCGAATACTTTTCATCATTTCCTGAGAAAGTCCGCTTTCAGGTAACCACAAATCGACCGCAGCCTTGTCTTGAAGGTACCATTGTTGGCCGACTTTTCGAATGGTTTGCTGCTGCAACTTTTCTTGAGAAATTGATATTGCCCACTCCATCGCCATCCCTCCATCTTCATTGGAAACGGTCGAAGCATAAACGGACAGGGCTGAATCCAATTCTGGCCCTGCTGGCTGGTTGTTTAGCCATTGACCCGCGGTTAATGGATCTTTTTTTGCCCAGTTTCCAATTACGCTCTTTACTCCAATCTCTTGGGTTTTACCGCTTGGTAAGTTAGAGAAAAAATTGATCGCTGCCTCAGGATCGATTTCACTCCACCACTTCCCAAGGTTCTCGAAAGCCTTGATCGCGTACCCTTTATCTGAATGGGTTTCAAGCCAAGATGAAATACGTTCGGGTTGATCGCGGGAAAGCCCACGGCTTAAGCTCGAAAATGCAGCTTCCTTCAATTTGGTATCTTTTAGTTGCTCTGCCCAACTCGAGGCTTCTCCAAAACCGCGTTTATAATACTCATCGGCAAGGATTTTAACCAACTTACCAACCTCATCACCTCCTTTCATCTCGGTTACATATTGATTTGCACCTTCGAGATCCGTCGCTGCCCAGCCCCTTACGAGTCCAAAATTATGCAATTTTGCCATTCCAGAATTTTCAGGGTCTTCTACCCACGCTTTGGCACTTCCAGGATCTCTGGCTGCCCAGCCTTCCAGTACTCCAGAAACGGCAAAACCCGCCCCAATCCCAGAAGCACGAGATTTACAATAATCAATTGCTCCAAGGGGATCGAACTGGCTCCAAGCATACAGAAGCAGTCGATATTCTTGGGCATTCTCAAAGCCAAACGGAATAGACTCAAAAAGTTCAATTGCTTGCGGCAAGTTATCAGGGTTCAAGTTCTTCATAGCTTGCGTCAATGCAGCAAAACGGGTGATTGGATTATTCTCCGTTCTAATCTGTCTTAAAAGGCTACTCATCCGTTCGCTTTCAGAGGAAGTAACCAAAGCTTCCCCCTTTGGCATGCTCCTTCCTAGATCCGTTTGAGTAGACCCTGCATTTTCCGACTTAGGGCTGTTATCTTTTCGCATCCCGGAAGGATTAATCCTTGGGGATTCTTGACTTGGTTTAAGGTCAGGAGAAGAGGGATTCAACGATGAACCCAAATATAAACCTCCGGAAAAAACAACTAAGCTACCCAAGACAAATAAAGACAATAACCGTAGATTCATCGAGAGCTATCTAATTTTGCTAATGGTACCATATAAGTGACCTCCCTTGTTTCCATGTGCCCAAGTACCTGCATATTTATCACGATCAATCACAACATGAGCACTGAAAGTACCTAAACCGGGGATGGTAAAATCCTGCATTGAGATCACCGGAATTTCGCCAACCCATTTTACCGGCAAAGGCATGGGTAAGGTTACATCTTTGTTTCCAGATTTTATTCGAGCGGTAAAAATCCATAGGTCTTCGTCTCCAAACTTTTGTACGCTATGAATCTCATAGGTTTCCTCCAAAGGTGGCCGTTTCGATCCATTTACAGTAAAAAAGCCCTTAAAACGAACTTGGGTCATCGATTCGGAAAACATTTCAAAGCGGTTCGAAGAGCCGGTGGATTCTTTTGACGACTGGGCCCTTAGTACTACGGATAAAGAAACCAAACCAAAAGAGAGTAATAGTAAGATCGGTTTCATTTTTAAAATGAACTTCCAAGTCCTTCCGTTTGCAAACTTGAAAACCAAAACTTAACAAAAAAGAAAGTAAAGCAAAACCAAGATTCTTAGTTTTAATTCGCTTAAAATTTCTAAGGACATAGATACATTAGTTACCAAAAGTAACCATTTTAGTCTTTACCCAAACCCATTAGAAAAGGACGATATCCGAGATTGCCTGATCATGAAAAAGCCTGTCACTAAAAAATTCCTGTTTCTCATTGGTCTGTCCTCCCTTTTATTCAAATACGCCTCTGCTGAGTTCGACACTAGTGCTACTCCGATTGAAAGCATCTCAGTCAGGGATGGTTTTGAAATTGAATTGCTCTTCACCGTTCCCAAAGAAAGGCTGGGATCATGGGTGAATCTTTGCCTAGACGATAAAAACCGCATCATTGTAAGTGATCAATTTGGTGGACTCTATCGCTTTAAAGCTCCCGCAAAAAATCAAACACTCAAAGAAAGCGATGTCGAAAAAATTCCTGCTAACATCCGTGCGGCTAACGGACTCCTCTGGGCATTTAATAGTTTATATGTGGCCGTCAATGATTATGAAAAGAAGATGGAGAGCGGTATTTACAGGCTCACCGACTCCAACGGGGACGACCAACTTGACAAGGTTGAAAAACTTCGTGGCATGCAGGCACGTGGTGATCACGGGGTACATGCTCTCATACTCAGCCCCGACCAAAAATCAATCTACCTTATAACAGGGAACAACACTACTCCAGTCGAGGCAAACCGCTCTCGGGTACCCATGGATTGGGGAGAAGATCATCTGCTCCCGAGGATGCCGGATGGACGGGGTCATAACCGCGATCGCCTTGCACCTGCAGGTATTATTTACAAGATGTCTCCGGACGGCAAGGATTGGGAAATCGTGTCATCCGGGTACCGAAACATTTTCGACGGTGGCTTCAACGCAGATGGCGAGCTCTTTACTTACGATGCCGACATGGAATATGACTTCAATACACCTTGGTATCGCCCCACCCGGATTTGCCATGTCACCAGTGGTTCGATGTACGGTTGGAGAAACGGCACCGGCAAGCGTCCCGAATTCTACCCGGACACATTGCCCCCCGTTGTCAATATTGGCCCTGGTTCCCCAACCGGAGTCACCTTTGGATACGGTGCAAAATTTCCACCCAAATATCAGAAAGCAATGTTCATTTTAGATTGGAGTTGGGGAAAGATCTACGCCATCCATTTGAAGCCGGATGGAAGCACTTATTCCGGAGAAAAAGAGACTTTTATCACGGGTAGTCCGCTACCAGTAACGGACGCTATTATCCACCCGGGGGACGGATCAATGTACTTTGCCATTGGCGGAAGGAAAGTCCAGTCGGGACTCTACCGGGTAAGTTATACCGGAAAAGGAAAAACCGATCCCATCTCCACCAAACCTCATTTAAATGAACTTGCGAGACTAAGGCACAAGCTAGAGAGTTTGCATATCGGGAAGCACCCTAAGGCCTTGGAATTGGCTTGGCCACATATCGATCATCCTGACCGATTTGTCAGATGGGCTGCACTCATAGCCATTCAGCGTTTGCCGGTTGATAAATGGGCTGTGAAAACCCTACAAGAAAAGGATTCTGGTAAGCGGGTAAATGCGCTTCTATCCCTAGCCAAGGCCGCAGGAATTGATCCTTTTCACCGTCAAAGTAGTGATCCTCCTATCGACCAAAAAATGGGCAAAAGTATCCTTCAATCCCTCCTTCGAATGAAATGGAAAGATTTGACCCCAAATGAGCGGTTCACCTTGGTACGAACCTACCAGGTTGCAATGGTTCGTTTTAGCAAACCATCACCGCAAGTAGCGAAAAAGATTGTCAACCATCTGGATACTCAATTTCCGGCCCAGAATTTTGAAATGAATTGGCTTCTTTGTGAAACCCTCGCTTACCTTGAAGCCCCAACCGTTGCCGAGAAAGGAATCGCTCTATTAACACAGGCTCCGACACAAGAAGAACAAATGGAATATGCCCGTTCCCTCCGAAACCTAAGAAATGGATGGACTCATGAACTTCGGTCCGAATATTTTAATTGGTTTTTGAAGGCGGCTAATTACCGAGGGGGAGCAAGTTTTACCAAATTTATAGAGTTCATTCGGAACGATGCAGTTACCAGTTTAAGTCCAAAAGAAAGAGAAGATCTTGCCAGCTTACTTGCCAAGAAGCCGGAAATAAAGTCACCGGCTGAAGTGATGGCAGAGGCGATGGCGGGAAGAACCTTTGTCAAAAATTGGAAAATGGATGAGTTAAGCAATTCTGCATCCAGTGGGCTAGCAGGTAGGGACTTTGAAGGAGGTCGTAAAATGTTTGCCGCGGGGGGTTGTTACGCTTGCCACCGTTTTGGCAACCAAGGGGGGATGAATGGCCCGGACCTGACCGGGTCGGGCGGGCGCTACTCGCCTCATGATCTCCTCGAACAAATCATGTATCCAAGTAAGGAAATCAATGAACAGTTCGTACCCACTTTTGTGACCTTGAAGAGCGGAGAAACTTTGTCCGGTGTTGTAGTAAATCTAAATGGTGATCGCGTTACCTTGAATACTGATCTCTACAACCCGAACCAAAGAACCAGTGTCCAAAGAAAAGAAGTGAAAAGCATGGGACCATCTCCGGTTTCACCTATGCCTCCAGGCCTGCTCAATATGATGAAGAAAGAAGAAATTATGGATCTATTGGCCTACATACTGAGCGGAGGTGATGAGCAACACCGTTTCTTTGCAAACTAAGCTTCGATCTTGCTTTGCCTAAAGCAAATTCTTTTGGATCATTTTTTCAGTTTCAGCCGAAATAGAATCTCTGCTAAATTGTTAACAATTTAATTTGACCCGATAAAGTGTCAGTTTATTCTGAAAATTGTGTCTAAAGTATCAAACAGACTAGCTTTCAGTGATCATATTTGTGATATCATTCGCCGTGAACTTATAAGCGGAAAATTTGCTCATGATGAACCAATCCGAGAGCAAAAGCTAGCCACTCGTTTCGGCACAAGTCGAGGGCCGGTAAGAGATGCCCTTTTACGCCTTACTCAGGAGGGCATTTTGGCTTATGAAACCAATAAAGGGGTACGGGTAAATTCTCCACTTTCGGAAGCGGAAAGAGATGTGGTGGTGGGAATGCGCCTGCAATTAGAAAAATTTTGCATGAGAAAGTTTATCCTCTTGGTAACTCCCTCTGATCTTGATCAAATCTCTATTTTGCTTGAGCGGCTCTCATCCGCCTGTAAAAGAGCTTCTTTGCCCGAAGTCGCGGAAAGCGACTTAGCTCTTCACCGGTATTGGGTCGCTCAAGCATCTCCTCATT
This sequence comes from Opitutia bacterium UBA3151, assembly GCA_002364975.1. Classification (GTDB taxonomy): domain Bacteria; phylum Verrucomicrobiota; class Verrucomicrobiia; order Opitutales; family Seribacteraceae; genus Seribacter. The sequence goes on from DEYT01000076.1 coordinate 14,707, forward strand.
TGGAAAGTACCTGGCTTGGTTTGAGCGTGCGTATGATAATGAAATATACCCGCTTGTCTAAGTACGAAGATATTGAAAAAGAGCACACTAATATCGTCAGTGCTATACTCGAAAAAGATTTGGAAAAGACCCTGATCTGTCTTGAAGCAAATATAATATGATTTATGAAAAAAATTCTCTTTTTCATCCTACTTCCACATTCTATTTTTGCTTCTATCCCGGATAATATAATAGGAGAAAAATTATTCTCCCTTCAAGTCCACAATATCCTAGAAAGTAAATGTTTTTCCTGCCACAGCCAAGACATGGGAAAAACCAAAGGAGATCTTGATTTAAGCAGCCGGGAACAAATGCTTCGAGGAGGCGAAACCTCCGCAAGGGTTCTGGTTCCAGGAAATTCCAAAGATAGCCTCTTGATCCAAGCGATAAAGTGGAAAGATCCCGAATATGAAATGCCTCCCAAAGCGAATGATCGTCTTTCTGAAAAAGAGATTGCATGGGTAAGCAAGTGGGTTGATTTAGGTGCTCCATGGCCATCAAAATCAGATCAATCTAAGTATGTTATTCAAGATCGAAAGAAAATAACGACCGATGCCGGTATTCTTGTAAAGACTTCGGGTGGTTTATCTGAACAATGGACTTTTCGTCGATACAAGAAAGATGAAATGTGGGCATTCAACCCCCTGATAAAACCAGAAGTTTTGGTTCAAGATCAAATTGATTTCTTCATTGAATCCAAATTAAAGGAAAGCAATTTACACCCAGCTCCGAGTGCCGATTTTAGAACCCTGGTGAAAAGAGCCTACTACGACCTCCATGGACTACCCCCTACTCCTTATGAAATTTATCAGTTTCGAAAAAGATGGGATGAAGACCCCAAACATGCCTGGCACGAATTGATTGATAAACTTCTGGAAAGTCCACATTTTGGCGAACGCTCTGCTCAACATTGGCTCGACATTGTAAGGTATGCGGATACTGGAGGACTGTCTAATGATTACGAACGCTCCAATATTTGGCGATACCGTGACTACGTAGTTCGTTCCTTCAACAAAGATAAACCTTACAACCAATTTATTATTGAACAAATTGCAGGGGATGAATTATGGGAGAAGCAGAATGAGAATGAAAAAGACCCGGAACTATTAGTTGCCACCTCATTTTTACGAATGGGACCATGGGATCCGGCTATGGTTTTGAAGCCCCAAGCAAGACAGCTTTACTTGGACGATGTGGTCAATTCCGTTGGGCAAACCTTTCTAAGCACAACCATGAGATGTTTTAAATGCCATGATCATAAATTTGATCCGCTTCCAACCAAAGATTACTACAGGATGTACTCCATTTTCAGCGGAACCCAGCTCGCAGAGAGAGCAGCTCCTTTTCTCAAGAAAGAGAACAGAAATGGCTTACAGTCGGGGAAAAAATTCACCGAGCAAATGCTCACTTTTGCCAAGGAGAAATACCATCAATTATTGGATAAACAAGAATCTGCCGCCAAAAAATGGTTCAAAGAACAGGGCAAAGAATATCTAAGTGAGGATAAGCGTCGTAGTTTACCGGATGAGGAAAAACCTCCTCGGCATGTTGGGCTTAGTCCTGCCGAAACCGGAAGACTGAAAGTGAGAAGACAGGATGATTGGATTTGGACTCGAAGGCTGGAACGATACCAACCTCTCGCTCAAAGCGTCTACAATGGCCCCGTGCCCAAAACCCTGAATTCGCGTAAAATGCGGATGCCCAAAAAGGTACCTAGCACTCCTATCCCAGAGACTAAAATTCTCATGGGAGGTGCATTGGAAGCCCCCGATGTTGCGGTTACCCCAGGCGTTTTAAGTGCCCTTGGTTTGGCAACTTCAAGCAATGAAAATGATCCTTATTCCTTAACACAGGAAAAGGATGGAAGAAGGCTTGGTCTAGCTCAATGGATTGCAAATCCAAAGAATCAATTGACCGCACGCTCAATTGTTAATCGTGTCTGGCAAAGACATTTTGGGAAACCATTAGCGGGCAATCCAAACAATTTTGGGGCCAAAGGGGAAAAACCCACTCATCCAAAATTATTGGATTGGCTTGCAGCGGATTTTGTCGAAAACGGGTGGAAATTCAAACGGCTCCATAAATTGATTATGACTTCAAAAGCGTATCGTATGAGCACCCGTCATCCCGAGTTGAATAGCTTACAAAATACTGACCCAGACAATCATCTTCTTGCTTACCGAGAACCCCGTCGCCTTTCCGCAGAAGAATTAAGAGATTCGATGCTTGTGAGCACAGGGGAACTCAACCGAGAAATTGGAGGGCTTCCCGTCATGCCGGAAATCAACATGGAGGTGGCTCTGCAACCTAGAATGATTCAATTCTCCATTGCCCCCGCTTATCAACCTTCACAAGCACCAAAGGAAAGAAACAGAAGAACCCTGTACGCCTATCGAGTACGTGGCCAACCCGATCCTTTTTTGGAATTGTTTAACTTACCCAACCCTAATGATTCCTGTGAGGTAAGAGTATCCGAATCCGTTAGCCCTCAGGCTTTTACTCTTCTTAACAGCGATCTAATGAATGATCGGGCAACTGCTCTTGCCATGCGTATTGGTAAGGAAACTCATGACTTGCATGAACAAGTCAAACGGGCAGTTCAACTGGTCTTTGGAAGGGTTCCTACTTCTCAGGAATGGGATCGATTACAAAAATATCTTAAAAGAATGACTTCATATCATCAGTCTCACAAGCCGGAAACCAAAGTCTATCCTACTTCCATCACCCGTTCCTTAGTAGAAGAGAACACAGGTGAATCTTTTGAATACGAGGAGATTCTCCCGGCCTTCAAGAATTATATAGCTGATAAGAAAGCTCACGAGGTCAATCTTTCCACCCGGGCCTTAGCCGACCTCTGCCTCATTTTGTTCAATTCCAACGAATTTATGTATGTCTATTAATATGAATGTCCCATTTTCAATTCCTGCTTTAAACCGTCGTGATTTTCTTTATGGCCTGACCTCTTCACTTGGTAGTTTAGCCATGACCGACCTCTTGGCTCAGGATTCGGCCTCTGAAAGTGATTTAAAAAAACCGATGCATCCAGCAAAGGCCAAAAATGTCATCATGCTTTTTATGGAGGGCGGTCCGAGTCAAGTAGATACCTTTGACCCTAAACCCAAACTCAATAGCCTTCACAAGTCCGAATCCAAAAGGACAGGTACTTTGGAGTCTGGAGACAAATTTTTTGTGGGTAGCCCTTATGGAACCCGTAAGGTGGGTAAATCCGGATTGGATATGAGTGATCAATGGGAACATCTTCCAGAGGTGGCAGATGAGTTATGTAATTACCGCGGTTGCTTCGCGGAATCACTTAATCATCCGGAAGCTCTTTTCCACATGAATACCGGTAGCCGTCTGGGTGGAGACCCAGCACTTGGTGCCTGGGTCAATTATGGTCTTGGCTCTTACAATCAAAATTTACCCGGTTATGTAGTAATGACAGAGCTCGCTCTGCCCCAAGGAGGTTCACGAAATTGGTCCAATGGATTTCTCCCCGGACAGTACCAAGGAACAAGACTCAGACCGACTGGATCTCCCATCCTTGATTTACAGGGACCAGCTCATAAGAATCGTTCCCATCAAAGACAGACTCTCGATGAACTCGCTTTCCTCAACCAAGAGCATGCCAAAAAACATCCTTACCATAAGGAATTGGAAACGAGGATGCAAAGCTATGAACTCGCTTATCGAATGCAAATGGAAGTTCCAGGAGTAATCGACTTGGAGGGAGAGTCTGAAAAAACTAAAGAATCCTACGGTCTCCATCGAAAAGAAACTTCTGAATTCGGAAAACAATGCCTGATGGCCAGAAGGCTCGTTGAAAAGGGGGTCCGCTTTGTTCAAATTTTCTCAGGTGGTTGGGATAGTCATGACTATCTGGAGCGGGCTCATGCAGCGCGTATAAAAAGTGTGGATCAACCAATGACCGCTCTGATCAAAGATTTAAAGTCAAGGGGTATGCTTCAAGATACGCTCGTTATTTGGATGGGAGAATTTGGAAGAACCCCCGACAACAACCGTAGAGGAGGAGTCTACGCAATCGGTAGGGGGCATAACAATAAAGCCATGACCATTCTCATGGCAGGCGGGGGAGTTAAACCGGGTTCAATTGTGGGTGGAACCGATGAAATTGGGGCCGAAGCAATCGAAGTGGCTCATCCGATTCGTGATCTTCATGTTACATTGCTTCACCTTCTTGGCTTGGACGACAATAAACTCACATATTTCCACGGAGGAAGGTATAAGCAACTAAGTCAGTTCGGTGGGCAGGTTATCAAAGAATTGATTGCTTAACCCTTTTACCATGCTCAAAATGCTAATAGGTTTACCCTTCTTGGGAATTTTCCTTTTTTGTATTTACGGTTTCCTCAGTACCTACGAACTTACCAACTTAATCGAAAGATTGCCTTGGCAAGGTCTCTACGGGATTATTGGCCTTCTTTCTATTTTAGCATTCCTTTTTCTCCTGAAACCAAAAAAACACCGGTAAATCTTTTAAGATACCCATGAAGACCACCCTTTTTATTCATAGCTTTTTACTAGTTTTCCTGGGTTCTATTTTTGGAAAGAAACCAAATATCCTCTTCATTATGTCCGACGATCACGCCGCCCATGGCATTTCCGCCTATGGAGGCCGACTCGCAAAGATCGCTCCCACCCCAAATCTCGACCGACTAGCCAAAGAAGGAGCCCTTTTCCAAAACGCCTTTTGCACCAATTCTATCTGCTCCCCTTCCCGTGCTTGCGTTCTTACCGGTCAATACAATCACATAAACGGAGCCGTCGACCTGAGCGGACGAGTGATGCCGGGCAAGCAAATGCTTGCCATCGAAATGGGAAATGCAGGATACGAAACCGCCATGATCGGAAAGTGGCACCTCAAGGTCGAGCCCAAGGACTTCAATTACTACTGCGTTCTGCCAGGACAGGGAAAGTACCATGGACCCTCCTTCCGTATTCGCGGTGACAAGCCTTGGGGCAAAAACTTGATCGATTTCCCCGAGAAACATTCCACAGACGCCATCACCGATCTTACGCTCGATTGGCTCAAAGACCGCAAAAAAGAAAAACCCTTCTTTCTAATGCACCACTACAAGGCTCCGCACGACTATTTTGAGAATGCTGAACGCTATGAATCTTTTCTCGCCGAAGTTGACATCCCGGAACCGGAAACACTTTGGAAAAGGCACCCCGAGTTCGGGTCCTTGGCAACCCGTGGCAACCAAGATGAATTGATTCCCCACATCGGCACCTCGATCGGAAACCGTAACCCCCGCCGTTCGTATCTTCGCGACTTGCCCGGACGATTCCCCAATGAATTCCCCGAGAATTACGACCCCGACGACTACACTGACGAACAGAACACTCGCTTTGCCTACAACGCATACCTTAAAAAGTTCCTTCGTTGCGTAAAAGGCATCGACGATAACCTCGGCCGCCTCTTCAAACACCTCGAGGAAACCGGACAAATGGACAATACCGTAATCATCTACACGGGCGACCAAGGCTTCATGCTCGGCGAGCACGACTATCAGGACAAGCGCTGGATGTACGAAGAGTCCATGCGTATGCCTTTCCTTGTCCGCTACCCCAAGACCGTAAATGCGGGCCAGAACTTCGACACAATCATTGAAAATGTCGACTACGCCCCCACCATGCTCGACTTCGCCGGCGCTGCCATACCCCAAGGCGTGCAGGGAAGATCCTTCAAATCACTTTTGGAAACCGGTGAGGAAGCAGACGACTGGAAAAAAGCGGCCTATTACCGATATTGGATGCACATGGCCCACCATGACAACCCTGCCCACTTGGGTATGAGAACTAAGCGCTACAAGTTGATCTATTTTTACGGATGCAATTATCAGGGAGGATACCAAACCCCGGCGGGTTGGGAATTATACGACATGAAGAACGATCCCCATGAAACGAAGAATCTTTACCACAACCCTAAGCATGCCAAGCTGGCTCAGTCACTCAAGGGTTGGCTGGCCAAGGTACGCAAGCGGGTCGGTGACGATGGAACCCACTACCCCGCTTGTGAAAAAATTATTCAAGAGTTTTGGGACTACGACAAAGCCGACCAAGCCAAGGCAAAAAAAATATCCGCAGAATACTTAGTCCGTAGAGAAGCAGAACTTTATTCAGGCTTAAAGAATCCAAAAACTTCCGGGAAACCCTGATTTCATTCCTACCCCTACTGGGAACTTTTCTCTGGGTGTCCTCTTTCCATTGACGGAATGAGTGAAGAATATAATTTTCAAATTTTTTATGAAAATCAATAAATTACTTCCTTTGGTCTTTTTAATTGGGACTAGTATTCCTGCTCTCTGTAATGCCCTAAAAAAGCCCAACCTAATCGTGTATATGATTGATGATTTGGGATGGAACCAAATCAGTGCAAAACAAGTCACAATGGGGACCCATACTGGTGCATTCTTCACGCCAAATATAGAAAAAATTGCCAACCGAGGTTTGAGTTTTACTCATGCCTATACTCAGCCCAATTGTGCACCCTCTCGAGCGGCCATGCTCACGGGGCAATATCCTGCACGGATAAACAACGATGTTTATGTGGTTGGAAACTTGAATCGAAACAAAAAACCAGGCATCACCAAAGAGGAAGCATCATTCATCGGCCCAAGACAAAGTGAAGATGTTGCCTCTTCAGCTATCACTATTGCGGAAGCTCTTAAAAAAAATGGGTACAACACTGCCCATATTGGTAAATATCATGTGGGTGGACACGGTACGGATGAAACCATGCCTGAAAACCAAGGATTCGACATCAATATAGGAGGGCATTCTCAAGGTCACCAACCCACCTGCTTTTCAAAAAAAAGTAAGGATGGTTGGCAATTCACTAAACTCGGCAAGGGCGACTTCGATCGTTTCGCCAAACCTTACACGCAAGCATACATAGAAAAATACCATATTCCCAAGAGTCAGGTTGGAAGACCCAAGCATGTGTGTGATGCACTGGCGGATGCTATGGAAGAAACGGTGGAGAAGCTTGCTGCCAAAACAAAGCCTTTTTATCTGCAACTTCATGCCTATGCCGTTCATGGACCCGTGCAATCCAGAGCAGACCTAAAAGAAGCGGCTCAAAAACGCTTAAGTGGAAAGAATCTTGGCAAGGCAAACTTAGCCGGTTTCATATCCGGAATGGATGCAGTCCTTGGAAGGCTCCTCGATTCTATCGAAGACCCTAATGGGGATGGGGATCAAAGTGATAGTATTGCTCAAGACACCTTGATCATTTTCACCTCAGATAACGGAGGTACTCATGGTGATAACCTTCCTTTAAGTGGAGTAAAGGGAATGTTTACCGAAGGTGGCATCCGTATTCCCCTGATCGCTTATTGGCCCGATGTCATTCCAGCAAACACAGTAACCGACAGGTTGGTTCACGGGATCGATTTTTATCCCACTCTCCTCGAGCTTGCCGGAAGTTCTTGGCTTCCACCCGCTCAAAAGCATCCACTAGATGGTGAATCCTTCGCCCAATTTCTTCGCAATCCAAAACTTACGGATAATCGTTCCCCCATCTTTTACTTATTTCCCGGATACATGGATGTACGTGCCCAGCCCTGTGTTGTTGTAATTGATGAAATCGATAACCTACACTACAAGTTACTTTATTATTATGAAGCCAATAAGTGGGAGCTTTACAACCTCAGTGCAGACATCGGAGAAGAACGGAACATAATCAAACAACATCCAAAACATGCTATTATGCTATCCAATAAAATTCAAAATTGGCTCGGGCAGAAACATCCCACTTGGAAACCAAAATTGCCGCTCGCTAAAAAAGACGGTAAACCTGTTCTGCCCAGATTCTTGTAAGCATAACTTTTCCCAGTTACCATCCTAAGGCAACAAGGAGATAATCTATATTAAAAAAATAAATTTCATAACCCTTCTGCTTTTTACTTTAGCCTATACCAACTCCGCTGAAAAACGACCTAATATCCTTTGGTTTGTTATCGATGACATGTCCGCCAATTTCTCCTGTTACGGTGAAAAAGTAATCGAAACCCCCCATGTGGATCGACTTGCAAAAGAGGGATTACTATTTACTCATGCCTATGCGACTTCACCGGTTTGCTCCACATTTCGATCCTCTTTAATTACTGGGATGTATCAAAATTCAATTGGTGCACACCACCATCGAAGCGGCAGAAGTAAAAAAAATAGAATTGAATTGCCAGACGGAATTAGAGCTATTCCCGAGCTATTTAAGGAAGCAGGGTATTTTACTTGTATTGGCAGTGGACTGCACAATTTCGATTTCAGAAGCCTACCCTCCAAAATCGGTAGAAAGGGAAAGACAGACTATAATTTCGACTGGGATACTAAGATATATGACAGTCATGACTGGTCGGAAAGGAAGGGTAATCAGCCCTTTTTCATGCAAGTACAGTTGCATGGCGGGAAAATACGGGGAGCCGCCGAAAAACACTATGAAATTCTTGAAAAAAGAATGGAAAACCAATTTGAACTTAAACCAACTTCCCAGAATTTGATTAAATTGCCCCCCTATTATCCAAATGATTCAGTTTTACTGAGAGACTGGGCGACATATCTGGATACCGTTAGAATAACAGACTGGCATGTTGGCAAGGTTATCGAAAGGCTCAAAAAAGAAGGTATTCATGACTATACCATGATCATATTTTTTACCGACCATGGCATAAGCCACGCCCGCGGAAAACAATTTTTGTATGATGAAGGCACTCACATTCCACTTGTGATCAAAGGTCCGGGCGTCCCCAAAGGGAAAAAAAGGCACGATTTGGTTGAGCATATCGATATCGCCGCTCTCTCACTAGCGATGGCAGGCATTAAGATACCAAAAAAAATGGAAGGCCAAGATATTCTCGCAAAACAACACCGACCTAAAAAATTTGTTTTCGCAGCTCGTGACCGCTGTGGAGAAGCAGCGGATCAAATTCGTTCCGTTCGTACAGAAAAATTTCTCTACATTAAAAACTTCTTTCCACAAAGACCTCACCTTATGCCAAGTAATTATAAGGATACAAAATTAATTATTAGGCGACTTCGTGACCTGTATGCGAAAGGAAAAACAAATACCTTGGCCAATCAGTTACTATTCTCCTCAACCCGTCCCCAAGAAGAGCTTTACCTTTACAACCAAGATAAGTGGCAGACCAAGAATCTCGCGGAAAACAAGAAATATAAAACAAAGCTTCTTGAACTGAGGGAAAATCTCAGCCAATGGATGGTAAAAACTGGGGATCTAGGACCTGAAACCCTTGAAGTTTACATTCTCGAAACCGAAGATCAAATGAGTTCAACCGAAAATAAGGTTTGGAAAGAAAATTACCGAAAGAATTCTGAAATATATAGAAATTGGTTTAAGCAAGGCAGGTAAACCCATGTCACCAAATGATTGAAATGGGGTATTTTTGAATTTCCTCATTGTCTGAAAGCAAGGACATTTCTTGATCTAATGCGGTAGCCACCAGCATCCGGTCAACAGCATCTTCATGATAATAAGGCATTTCCGACAACCTAAAACAGGATTCTCGAGTGATGCCTATAGATTTAAAGTTCCAAATTTTAATTTGTTCTTTGATCCAACGGCGTGGGTTTTGTGGCATTTTTAAAGATCCATCGTTGTATTTAAGAGATAATTCAAGAACGGATGCATCACTAAGGAAAAACTCATTGGATTCATCTCGTAATGTATCTCGGGCAGTAATACTTAATTTGTGAGGTTCGGAAACAAGCCAGACAAAAGGAAAAGTATCTACTAATACTCGCATTAAAAATAAAGGACAGCATCTCCAACCTGCCCTGCAACTTCTCGATTTTCTACAACCTTAAGTAAGGGGGAAGTGGTGGTACCCACTTCGGGCCGCATTGGGTTTGGTAACTGTGAACAAGGAACCAGGCGTGCAATTGGCTTCTTCCCCCTTGCAAGCACAACCTGCTTTCCGTCTTCCGCCATCTGCAGTAGTTTTGATAAATTAGTTTTTGCAAAGTGAACTGTATACATACTAGCTAAGCTAATATTTTATATAACTAAGTCAATCTAATATTTCAAAGATATTGATTAATAATATTTCGATTTCCTTCTTCTTTTTATTGCCTACGATTGAATTTGATTCCTAACTTTATCTAATGTTTTCGCTCCCTGTAAGTATCCGATCAACCCTTATTATTCTTTCCTCCTTATCCCACTCCTTGGTCGCGTCAAAGGACTGGAATCAATTTCGAGGTCCAAATGGAGATGGAGATGCCGATGATTCCAATCCACCTATTTCCTTCTCTCCTCAGGAAAACCTTACTTGGCAAACTTTATTGAAGGGGAAAGCATGGTCTTCACCAGTGGTCAGAGACGGCGTAATATGGGTGACCAACGCTCTAGAAGATGGAAAACGCCTTTGGGCTCATCAATTTGATTGGAAAACCGGAAAGGAACTAAATAAAATTCTCGTTTTCAAGAATACCAATCCGCAATTTTGCCACCCCATGAATAGTTATGCTACGCCTACTCCGGTAATCGCAAATGGTATGGTATTCCTTCACTTTGGTGCCCACGGCACAGCCGCCCTCAAACTGAAGACCGGAGAAAAAATCTGGGAGAGACGCGACTTTCAATGCGACCATTGGCGGGGAGCAGCGGCCTCTCCCATTCCTCACAACAATACTCTTATTGTACATTTTGATGGTCATGATCGACAGTATGTAGTCTGCCTGGATCAAAAAACGGGGGAAACGATTTGGAAAACAAAAAGAGCTTTCGACTTCAAAACGAATAATGGAGATAATAAAAAAGCTTATTGTACGCCCACCGTCATCAATCATAAAGGTAAACTTGAATTAATTAGTCCTGCGGCAGTTGCAACGGAGGCCTTCAATCCATCTACCGGAGAATTGCTATGGACAGCTCGAACCGGCGGCATGAATGCATCTGCTCGTCCGATTTATCGGCATGGACATGTTTATGTTTTTAGCGGTATGGGGTCGATGTCCGCAATACGTCCGGGAGGGACTGGGGATGTGGACCGAAGTCATGTAACCTGGTCACGTCGTAAAGTTGTACCAAAGAAATCATCTCCATTGTTATTAGGAGATTTTCTTTTTATGGTATCAGATGAGGGGGTTGCTTCCTGTTCCAACCCTCTTACGGGAGAAGTAATCTGGGCTGAACGATTAAAAATCAAAGGCCAATGTGCATCCTCTCCGATTCACGCAAGCGGAAGAATCTACAGTTTTTCTAGTGAGGGAGATTGCGTCGTTTTCAAGGCTGAAAGAAAAGGCCTCATTATTCTCGCTCACAATCGACTTCCCAAGGGTTGTATGGCTTCTCCTGCTGTCGTTGGGGACTCTTTACTGGTGAGAACCAAAGACAAACTTTATCGGTTCGACTAGTTTCCAATTTATGACAAAAGCGACTCTACTTATTCCTGTTCTCTCCAACGCCAAGCGTGATACCTTTGTCGCTGAATGGAATGTTACTGAAAGGATTCATAGGTTTAACAATGTCACAAATTAAGACGATCAAGCTTTTAAAATTCATGAATAAAAATAGCTTATTAAAAATTTCCATTCTGACGGTTTTATGCTTTTTCTCCTCTTCGCTTAAAGCAAAAAAAGAAATACCTAAAAAATCATCTGATCTTTTAAACAAGGATGGGCTTAAGGGCTGGAAGATCCCCCAAGGTAATGAGGTGTCAAAATGGTACCAGGTAAAAGACAACATTCTAAAATTAAGAAGTGGGCCCAAGAAAAAAGGCTCGGTTCTGTGGACTGAAAAGGAATACCAAGACTTTGAAGTAAGTTTCGGCTTTCGTTTTGTTGATGGAACGATTGACTCTGGGATTCACCTGAGAAATTTGGACCAAATTCAGATTGGAATCTCTGGATCCTTAAAAAGAGATATGACCTGTTCCCCATACATACCCGGTGAAGGCTATCCGGTAGAGGCTAAAAAAATTGCCCAACTGCTTAAAAAGAATGACTGGAATCAAATGAGAATTCGAGCTATTGGTTCAAAGTATACGGTTTGGCTTCAAGGAAAAAAGGTTATGAACTATCAATCAACCACGGCAAAAAAGAAGGGGCCCATTGGAATTCAACTTCATGGCAACCGGAGCATGGCCATTGATTTTAAAAATATTCAAATAGAAGAATATTAATTCTAAATGAAGTACTCTATATACCCAAGGACCGGAAAAGAAAATAAGTCACTGGGTACGAAGCGTTACATCATGAAGGTCAAAAAATCACTGGTACAATGAAATTTTTTGCCTACCGAACAAAGTTATAAATGAAAAATGACATGATTCTGTCTTGCTCTTTTTGAGTGTCGGGCAAATTCTTGGCTATGCCAAGATATTCAAAGGTTACCCAATTACTTTCGGACCTAGTTTCAATTCCAAGTGTTAATCCTTCCCTTTCTACTGATCAACCTAGCATAACTGGAGAAGAAGAAGTTGCTGACTATCTTTCTACCTATTCACGCGGCCTTGGGGTAAGCATCCAAAGACAAGCTGTTTTACCAAATCGAAGGAATATACTTTTTCGCCTAAAGCCAAAGGGAAAGATTAAGCATCGGGTAATGCTTACCCCACACATGGATGTGGTGCCTGCGGAAGAGAAGTCTTTCAAACCAAAAATTAAAAATGGTAGGCTTTACGGAAGAGGGGCTTGCGATACCAAGGGTTCCATGGCCGCCTTTTTTCAGGCCTTTTGTGACCTTGCAAAACACGGTCCCTTTCCAAAGCAGACCGAAATCCTCTTTGCGGGACTTGTGGACGAGGAATTCGGTCAAGCAGGATCTCGAAAATTAGCTAAAGTTGGACCCAAAGCAGATCTCGCCATTGCAGGCGAACCTACGGGGCTAAAATTAATCACTGCTCACAAAGGAAGTCTCTGGCTTCAACTTAAAACGGAAGGAGTTGCTGCCCATGGAGCTACCCCAGAGAATGGTAAAAATGCCATCGAGGCAATGAGCCGTATTCTCCGAACCTTATTTCAAGACTATCCAAGGTTTCTGAAAGAACGAACTCATCCATTATTAGGTTCGCCCACCCTGAATATCGGAAGAATTCTGGGAGGTACTCAACCCAATATTGTTGCCGACCATTGCACCATTGACTTGGACAGAAGAACCATTCCTGGAGAGGATGAAGAATCAGTTAAACAAGAACTTAAGAATCTGTTCAAACAACAAAAGCTGCCTATTCCTGAGTTCGTACTTTCGCGCTCTGTACCCTGTCTGCCTCTGGATACCAATCCAAATCTCCCCTTCGTTCAATCCTTACTTAGGGCGACCAAAAAGAGAAAAACCTACGGAGTTTCCTATTTTACCGACGCATCCCCAATTGCGATGGGAGGAACACCAGCAGTGGTATTTGGGCCAGGAAGTATTACTCAAGCCCATGCAAAAAATGAGTGGGTTCAACTCGAAGAACTTGATTCTGCAAAAGCAATCATATTGAATTTCCTTCAAAAATTACCTTAACCTGAAAAATGATGAAAAAAACTATTCATTTGATTACGATCCTTTTCTCGACTCTAACCTTTTCTATCTACGGTGAGGAATGGTACCAATTCAGGGGTCCAAGTGGTATGGGTTTTACTGACGAAAAAATTTCGACTCAGTGGAGTCAGGATTCAATAAAATGGAAAGTCTTACTTCCAGGTTCTGGTCAATCTTCAATTGTGGAAAAAGAAGGAAAGATTTTTCTTACATCTGCGGATCAAGATGGTAGCCAGAGGTTTCTACTTTGTTATGAAAAAAATTCCGGAAAGCTTCTTTGGAAAAGAGAAGTTAAATACGCAGGCCAGGAAAGTGTTCACCGAATGAATAGTTGGGCAACCCCGACGCCAGTTACCAGTGAGGACAAGGTGATTGCCTTTTTTGGACCGGCAGGTCTCCATTGTTTTGATCTACTAGGAAATCCGGTGTGGAAATTATCGTTAGGAGATTTTCCTGGTTATTGGGGCGTCTCCGCATCTCCTATTATCCAAAACAAAATATTATACCAAAATTGTGACTCTATGGGCCCATCCAGTCTAATGGCAGTAGATGTTGAATCAGGAAAGATAAAATGGAAAACTCCAAGAATCGAGAAACCGAGAGGTGGATGGAGCACACCTATTGCAATCAATGTTTCGAATAAAAAACAACTTGTTTTAAATGGGGAATATGGGGTTCGCGGCTACGATTTGGAAAGCGGAAAAGAATTATGGTTTTGCAAAGGTTTCAACGGTCGGGGGTCTCCGATTCCATTCTACAACAACCAAATGCTTGTAGTTGTTAATGGAAAACCGGGGGATTTATATGCAGTTGATCCTACCGGTTCCGGTGATGTTTCCAAAAGCCACCTACGATGGAATGCCCGGAGGAATGGCGGGCGAGATTTACCTTCTCCTGCCATAGTCAAAAATTATATCCTTGTCACCAGCATGAGCGGAGTCATTACCTGTTATGAAGCTGAAACTGGAAAAACTCTCTGGATTGACCGGTTGAACGGGGCTTTTTCAGGTTCACCTTTGGTCAGCAAGTCTCATTATTACATCCAAAATGAGAATGGTTCTACTTTTGTTATCAAACCAGACCCCAAGAAATTGATTATAGAATCAATCAATGAATTAACCGACAACGATGATGAAATCTTCAGGTCAACTTTGTCTCCCATCGATAATTTCATTTTTGCCCGTTCCAATAGCTATCTCTATTGTGTAAAGGGTAAATAAAAGTAATTACAGCCTGCAAAATCAAATCAATTTTAACTGATTATTTCATTATGATTTCAAAAAATAAGCCTGCCTTACTTGATACTCCTGTTACCAGGCGTTCATTTCTTAATCAAACAAGCAAAATAGCTTCCGCTTCGGCACTCGCCAGTATTTCACTTCCCGTAGTTTATGGAAAAAGTTCGGATATAACTCAATTAGCTTTAGTTGGATGTGGAGGACGAGGTACGGGAGCAGCCAGCAATGCACTTTCAGTTTCTGCAGCAAATGGTCCTACCAAGCTCATTGCCATGGCCGATGTATTTCAAACTAAACTTGATCAAAGCTACAACGGACTCAAAAATAAACATAAAGACCAAGTAGATGTTCCTGAAGAAAGAAGATTTATTGGATTTGATGGATATAAGAATGCTATGGATGCACTCAAACCCAATGATGTTGTCATTTTCACCTCTCCTTGTGCATTCCGCTGGGTACATTATAAGTATGCCATAAAAAGAGGACTTAATGTATTTATGGAAAAACCGGTTACTGCGGACGGATTTTCTTCTCGAAAAATGCTAGAACTCAATGAGCAAGCAAAGAAACAAAACCTTAAGGTAGGTGTGGGCCTAATGTGCCGTCATAGTCAGGCAAGGCGAGAATTAAAGGCAAGAGTTGAAGATGGTGCTTTGGGAGATATTTTGAATTTGCGAGCCTATCGTATGCAGGGCCCAATCGCATCCTGCTTCTCTGACAAGAAGCCCCCTGAAGAGAGTGAATTAATGTATCAAATCAAGAGATTTCATAGTTTTCTTTGGCTAAGCGGTGGTTCATTCAGCGATTTCTTCATTCATAATATTGATGAATGTTGTTGGATAAAAGGGATGTGGCCAACCAAATGCCATGCCCAAGGTGGTCGTCATTATCGCGGAGACAAAGTGGATCAGAATTTGGACAATTATACCGTGGAATATACCTTCCCGGACGAAACCAAGCTATATTTTCATGGTCGAAATATGGCAGGATGCCATCAAGAATTCTCCAGTCATGCACATGGTACCAAAGGCTACGCTCTTATCTCAGGTCCTGGAGGGCACCGGTCCCAAGCAAGAATACACAAAGGTCAGGGCGCAGATTCTGCCAAGGTTTGGACATTTGGACAGAGCAGTGGAAGTGGGCGCCCTACCCGTGAAACCAATCCATACCAAGACGAATGGGAAGTTTTGATGGCCGCGATTAAAAATGGCAAGGTTCACAACGAAGTCGAACGCGGGGTTCAGGCAAGTGTGGCTACTTCCATGGGTAGAATGGCAGCTCACCTGGGTACCGAAGTTTCCTATGATCAAATGTTAAACTCCGAGCATACTTTTGGCCCAGGAGTTGAAAACTTAACCCATGAATCCGCATCTCCTCTTATGGCGAATGCAGATGGATTGTATCCTATTCCTCAACCCGGAATCAAGAAAACGGAATATTGATTTAGGCAGTAGGAAATAGCCTTTACTAACAACTTTTCAAAAAGATAGTGAATAACTTTTCGTAGGTATCTTTTATTCCTTATCTCTTTGTAGTTCAGTATATTACAAAGATTCATCATCCCGGTTAAAACAAGACTCAGATAAACTCAGTTGACCCAATCGGGTGCTTATTCCTAAGTTTAGGTATCCAAGGAAGTTTTGGGGTAGGCTTTCTTGGCTTTAGGCCCGTTCTCGGTTACCGAGAGCGGGCCGCTTTTTTTTCGAATTGTCATACAATCCCAAATTTCCAAGGGATTAAATTCTGATTCTAAGCAAATCTAAAAACTTTTGGTATTGAAAAGGATTAAGGGCTCCATTTAGTTGATTCTACCCTTGTAAACCTGTCGAAATATAACTTGTTATTCATCTAAATTTAGAAACATTTTGATTCAGAAGAATTTTCTATTACTTTTTTTTTCATTGCTGCCGGTTTTTTCTACAGCAGCACCCACTAAATCCATCAAACAGGGCCCAATCCCGATTGATCCTAATACCCATGGTATTGGACGATGGATCCCCAATCTTTCTTTCATAACAATAAATGGAATAAAAGGAGAGCTTTCTGACTTTGGAAATAAAAAATCTTTGGTGATCGCTTTCATTGGTGCAAGCTGTCCGGTCAGTAAAAAGTTTGCTCCCTCACTGGCGACACTTGAAAAAGAATACGCCGCAAAAGATGTCGCTTTTTTATTTATTGATCCGATTGCCACAGCGAGTGCATCTAAAAACCTTCAAAAAATGGTCCATGTGCATGGATTCACGAGTCCAGTTATACTCGATCGTACAAAAGAATTCGCCTTAGCTCTGGGTGCCAAAAGTACCACGGAGGCATTTGTGCTAGATTCCGCCCGCACTTTACTTTACCGGGGCCCTGTGAATGATCAGTATGGCCTCGGCTATCAATTAGCTTATCCCCGAAGGCACCACTTGAAGGATGCCTTAAATTCGGTTTTGCGAAGCAAACCCGTAGGAGCGAAGGCATTTTGGTCACCCGGATGTGAGCTAAGCCTTGAAGAAAAGAAGAATCCAGAATTGGAATGGACCTATCACAATCGCATCTCCCGTATTCTAAAGAACAATTGCGTAGAATGCCACCGAGAAGGTGGAGTTGGCCCATTTCCTCTCGAACATTATGACGAGGCTAAAGAAAATGCGGGTATGATCAGGAAAGTGGTTTCCGAGGGGATCATGCCTCCGTGGTTTGCAGCTGACCCCAAACCTGGCCACCTTTCACTTTGGGCCAACGACCGCTCCCTTTCCTCATCGGATAAAAGAGATCTGCTTGCTTGGATTCAAAATGGAAAGCCGGAGGGAAATCCTGCAGATGCTCCCTTACCCCAAGAACGTCGAAGCGAATGGGACATTGGCAAACCGGATGAAATTTTCTCCATACCTAGAGAGGTTATTGTTAGGGCAACTGGTGTAATGCCCTATGTCAACCTGCGGCTCAAGACCAATTTTGCTAAGGATCGCTGGATTGAAGCTGCGGAGGTAAGACCTACCGCACCCGAGGCAGTTCATCATGTTCTTGTTTTCATCGAGGATGAAAATGGAATCAGTCAAAAAGGACCCGGTGCTTTGGCTGCCTATGTCCCCGGTAATACTTATGTCGAATTCCCAGAAGGTGTGGCCAAAAAATTACCGGCAGGGGCAACCCTTTTTTTTCAGTTACATTACAATCCAACTGGTAAAGCCACGAAAGATCGAACGAGAATAGGGCTTCGATACGCAAAAAATATTCCTAAAAAAGTAGTCCGTACCATTCCTGTGGTTAATCGGAGAATCAAGATTCCTCCCAACCAGGGAAATCATGTTGAAATTGCTTATGGCAAATTCCCTACAGGCACTGTGGTTCGTGCCTTTATGCCACACATGCACCTTCGGGGGAAATCGATAAAATATGAATTACTTACTCAGAATGGCGAGCGGGAAACTTTGCTTGATGTTCCCCATTTTGATTTTAACTGGCAATTAAGGTATGAACTCCGGCAACCACTTCGGTTACCAGATGATAGCCGAATTCAAGTGACTGGAGTGTTTGACAATAGTAAGGATAACCCTGCCAACCCGAATCCGAATGTTACGGTTCGCTGGGGCGATCAGTCTGAAGACGAAATGCTCATTGGCTACCTTGAATGCGAATACGATTTTGTGAACACCACATTCCAAATTGGGGAGAAGGAAAATCATCTTTTTAATCGGCTTGACCGGAATAGAGACGGATTTCTAACACAAAATGAATTTACCAAACCTCAATTGTTTCCCTTCTTCGATACCAACCAGGATGGACATGTAACCAAAGAGGAGGGCATGGAAGGAATGGCAAAATTAAAAGAAAGAAAGCAGAAAAGCTATAAAAGTTCTTCGGATTGGCGAGGTTGGCTCGATCGCTTCTTCTAAATTCGATTCTCTAATTGGAGGAAGTGACCGATAATTCGCTCCATTACAATGGGCGGAATTGATTCTCCAATTACCTCCCGAACTAACTTTTTTGAAAAGTTCTCACCTTTCCCCATTCTTCCATACCTAACCCCTTCAAAACCGTAACGCTTTCTCCATTTTGGATGATCCAATGTCGATAAAAGCATAATTTCCCTCAAAGATAAAACTCGGTTTTGCTCCGGGTGGCCTTTGATGTCACTGGAAATGACCCCGCTATTCATAGTTATAGTGCTAGCCGGGGAATCCCATTTCATTCTCCGGTAACTTGTCTTAAAACCCCGTATAAGCCTCCATTTTCCATGTTCCAAAACTGCAGGTCGGGGAAGCATCTTGCCGCATTTTTCACAAGAAACATTTTCATCCCCTTGATTTTGATGTCCACATGAAGGACAAGTAAAATTATCAAATGCAGTTTGACCCTCCAATGTGTGTTTCATCCAAAAGTATTGATTGGGGTTCCATTTCGGGATGGAATGATAAGGATCCTCAGGGTCAGTTAACCTTGTTTGGGAATCCAGGTAGGGAAGGTGTCCAATCGCTTCCCTGACCGAAACCTTGGGTAGGCTTGTATGATTTCCGTGGCTTGGGGGTGGAAGCATGCCACTTTGATTTCTGGAATAAATTTTTGTTCTTTGGGGAAATTTTTTAACTATCCCGGGAATTCGACAACCTACGGTTATCAGCCTTTCTCGATGATGGGGGACGCCATAAGATGAAAGATCCAAGATGTTTGAATGAATCGAATAACCGAACGGACGCAGCCGACGGGAGAGACAGCATAAAATATTTTCCGGCTTATTGTCTTCATTTCGAATAATTGTGTTTTCCATTCGCTTGACATTTTCCAGAATGAACCAATCCGGTTGTAATTCCTCTAGTACTTGAATTCCGGGAATAATCAAACGGTTTCGTGCATCCTCACGGGATCGTTTTCCGGCCCGAATGGAAGAAGAAATTCTACCCGCACCATTGGCAGACATACCCTGACATGGAGGTGAGAGAGAAATTAGCCATGGTCTTTTCCCTTTTAAGGTTTGTTGAAAAAATTCAATGTATTCATTTTGCAGCTTCCAGATATCACCTTCGAAAACTTTGGTCTTTGGAAAGTTTTTTCGAATTAAAAGAGCTCGGGTCGAAACTATTTCACAGGCGGCTAAAACCGGAATATTATGGCCCCACTCAATTCCAATATCCCCAATTCCTCCTCCGGAAAAAAGGGAGCCCGTTACCAACTGGGACTTCGTATCAATAATTTGAGCCATGAATAAAATTTGGTAACTGAAAATGCTCGATGGGTCAATGAGCCACTCCTTCGACTTGATCGAACCGATACCATCGACTGAAAGGGTGAATTTTTATCTTCTTTCAAATACGCTCTTTTGAATCGACAATCAAAATTCTTTACTCAAGTTCTGGATTTAATCATGAAAAAAATCTTTCCTTTTTTATTCTGCCTTTTATTGAACAGCAAAGTATCCGGGCATGACCCGGCAAGCGAGATGGCGACTGCAGCTGAAAACTTTCTGGCATCCCTAGAAGGTGCAAAGAAAAAGAAAGCCTTTTTTCCCTTCAATCATAAAGATCGGGAAAACTGGCATTTTTTCCCCGGATCCTTTATCTCTCCAAATGGACGAATGGGTCTTACCATCAAGGAAATGGACTCTGTTCAAAGAAACTTGGCCCAAACTCTTCTTTCCACCGCATTGAGTCATCGCGGACAAATTGAAGCATCGACCGTGATTTTGTTGGAGCAAATCCTCTATGAGAAAGAAGAAAGGGAGATGCGAAACCCAGATCTTTATCATTATGCTGTGTTTGGTAGTCCCAACAAGGCAGGTACTTGGGGTTGGCGGTTTGAAGGTCATCATTTATCGCTCAACTTTTCCTTAGTTAATGGAAGGATATTTTCTGTAACTCCTAGTTTTTTCGGGGCTAGCCCGGCCAAAGTAAACGAAGGAAAGCATAAGGGTCTACGGGTACTTGGGGAGGAGGAGACCAAAGCTTTCAAGTTCTTAAAATCCTTGTCTCCGCCTCAGAAAAAAATGGCTATCCTTTCCAGCAATCCACCCAGAGAGATCTTCTCGGGGCAAGATAATACCGTTCAGGCTTCCAATTTTCTTCCTGCACAAGGCCTTCCCATTACCAAAATGAACCCACGGCAGAAAGGATGGCTCAGTGAGGTGGTTAAAGTATATGCCGCCAAACATCGACCTCAATCGATAAAACAAATCGTCCAAAAAAAACCACTGCTTCACCCAACAAAAACCTTTTTTGCATGGGCGGGTGGATTAACTCCGAAAACCGGTCATTATTACCGAATCCAAACTCCAGATTTTCTTTTCGAATATGCAAATACTCAAAATAATGTGAATCATGTTCATGCGGTGTGGAGAGATTTCAAGGGCGACTTTGGCAGAGATCTTTTAGCCGATCACTATCGCAAAGATCACTCCAAGGGTAAAGATTGGGTAAGTATGTTTGATGGAGAGACACTAAAGGGGTGGAAACCGAACGAAGACGAAGATTCATTTTCGGTTATAAATGGTTGTATCGTCGCGAATGCTCCGGGACGCTGCCATCTTTTTTACCAAGCTGAAAAACCGTTTCAGAATTTTGAATTTAAGGCCGAAGTTATGACCCTTCCCTATTCCAACGCAGGTGTCTATTTCCACACCCGCTTCCAAGATGAAGGATGGCCCAAAGCTGGATTTGAATGTCAGGTAAACAACACTTACCACGACCCAAAAAAGACCGCCAGTATCTACGGAGTTGCAGATTGCTTAGAGGCCCCTGCAAACGATGACGAATGGTTTAATTTATATATAAAGGTGATTGGCAAAAGAGTGATTACCAAAGTTAATGAAAAGATAATCGTAGATTGGACACAACCGGCAGATTGGAAAAAAGGTGGGAATTTCGAAAGGATTTTGGGAGAAGGAACTTTCGCACTACAGGGACACGACCCGGATAGCACCGTGCTCTTCCGGAATCTTTTTGTTAAACGACTGCCTTAAGGTCCCCTGCCATGCAGTACTTTTTTTACTTTTTACTTTTGCTTCCCCTTGGGGTTGTCTCCGCAAATTGGCAACAATGGCGGGGTCCGAATGCTTCTGGACACGCACCAAAAGGTAACTATCCGAAAACCTGGAACCCGAAACTAAATATCCAGTGGAAATCGAACTTGCCTGGTCGTGGTCATTCCTCACCGGTTACTGAAGGAAGTAATATCTGGATCACCACAGCCTTGGAAACTCCGGCCTCGGAAAAAGAAAAGTTGGAGAGACTAAAGAAAAACGATGGCCTTCCTAGTGTTACCGTTCTTTCGAAAGTCAGTTTGCATGCCTTGCAAATTGACCCGGATTCTGGAGAGGTTCTGCAAAACATTAAAGTTTTTGAAAAAAAACAACCCCAATGGGTTCATAAGTTGAACAGTTATGCTTCCCCTACCCCTGTTTTAGAAAACCAAAGGCTGTATCTGCATTTTGGAGCCTTTGGGAATGCCTGCATTGATACTCAATCCCATGAAATTATCTGGAAGAATAATCAATCAGATCTCTGGGTAATGCATGAAAATGGGCCCGGAAGTTCACCCATAATCTGGCAGGATTTAATGATCTTTCACCTTGATGGAAGCGATCGACAAAGTGTAGTTGCTTTGTATAAAGACACTGGCAAAATTGCGTGGCAAACAAAACGTTCCGGGGAAATGCGAGACAATCCACAGTTTCAAAAATCTTATTCCACTCCGGTTATTGCTCATTCTATGGGTCAACCTATTCTGATATCCTGTGCTGCCGATTGGGTCTACGGCTATAACCCCGCAAATGGCAGGGAGCTATGGAAAATTAAATATGGTATCTTAGGTTTTTCAAATGTTGCCCGCCCGGTTCTTGGACATGGCATGTTTTTTATATCCACCTGTTTCATGAAGGGTGAAATCCATGCTTATCGCTACGAAGGCCTAGAGGTTCCAAAACTTGTATGGAAGATGAACAAGGGTGCCCCCAAGATTCCCTCTCCCACCCTCATTGGAAATGAGCTCTATGTGATAAACGATGGAGGGATTCTATCCTGTATGGATGCTTTAAGTGGGGAACTCCACTGGCGGGAAAGATTGGACGGAGAATTTAGTGCCTCCCCCATCTATGCAAACAGGTTACTTTATCTTTCTGACCGAGCTGGAAAGACTACCGTCATTCGACCTGGAAAAAGTCTTCAGATTGTATCGGAGAACGAATTGGATGGTTCGTCTCACATGGCAACTTTAGCACCTCTTGAAGACTCTTTCCTTGTCCGAACAAACGAAGCTTTTTATCGAATTCAGAAGTAAGAATATTTATTGCCCACGAAGCTTGGAAAACACCTTACCCGTTGGTTTTCCGGGAAGAGATGTGAGCCATTTTCCTAACATATCCTGTAAAGCTCTTACTATTTTAGGGTATTCCTGCGAAATATTTTTTCTCTCCAAAGGATCCTGGACCAAGTCAAAAAGCTCGGCATGGGAATGATCGTTATTAACCGCTAACTTCCATTGGTCATGAACGACCGCATAAGCAACCCAGTGATCTAATCGATCTTTAGGAGCAGGCCAAGGGGCGGACATACGCCAAAAAAGCGGTTTCTTACGGAGTTTACTTCCCTTTCCCATCAACGCCAAAACTTGGCTAATTCCATCGGGTTGATACCACAAAGGTAATTTAACGCCGGCCAAATCACAAAATGTGGGAAGTAAATCAACTGCAGATAGAATCGATGTTTTATCAACCTTACCAGCTGGCACCTTCCCCGGCCATCGGGCAATGAATGGAACCCCAATCCCACCTTCCATCAGGGCACCTTTAAAAGCCCTACGACCCCCGGTGATCCCCTTCGCCGCCCCCACTCCGTAGCCTGTCCCAGTTGCCGAATCATAGGTTAAGGTCAATTCGGCGTTGGGACTCCCTCTGGCTGGTCCATTATCCGAACTAAAGATGACCAGCGTTTGATCTGAAATCTTTAGGTCATCTAAGGCATCGAGCAACTGACCAATACGCAAATCCGCATGAAATAAGGTAGCGGCATAAATATTATCTGCCTCGGGAAGGTCTGGAAATAACTTTTGCAATTTTGGATCCACATGAAATGGAGTATGCGGTTCATGCATCCAAAGATTGATAAAGAATGGTTTTCTGGCGGCATGGCTCTTTTTCATAAAGGGAATCGCACTCTTGACATCATCATGCACAAACATTTGCGGACCTGCACAATTGTAAGAGCCATAGTCGTCATAACCGTAAGCACTGGGGAAAGGGGAATCAGGAATCATGTCATTAGCCAAATGCCACTTTCCATAGTGTGCGGTGGCGTACCCAGATTGTTTGAGAAATCTTTGTAAAAGAGGTGCCTTTGGATCAAGCCAATCTGGCATATTCCGCCTTTGATTACTGGGAACCCACGCGAAATGACCATCAATGTTGTATCGGGCAGGAAAATGCCCGGTCATCACCGCAGTACGACTGGGGGAACAGACCCCGCTAGCCACCGAGAAGCGGTGGAAGTCGGTACCTTCTTTGGCGAGGCGGTCGATATTGGGGGTTTTCAGGTAAGGATGTCCATGGCAACCAAGATCGCCCCAACCCCAATCATCTGCGAAGATGAAAACTATATTTGGCCGATCTTTCGAAAAAATTGATAGCGAGGACAAAAGGGAGAAGAAGAAAAAAATAGATTTCATAAGCTTTCTAAATTCGGGAGGAGACTAAAAAACCTGATGGAATATTGATTTTAATCAATCACAGAAATTGGAAACTCCAAAGATTTAGTGTGCTCCTTTTTCATGATATCTTTGATTTTCAGGACGATTTCCGGGTGAACGAAAGAGAGGTCTTTGGTCTCCGACTCATCTTTGATGAGATCATAAAGTTCGATCTTCAAAGGATCATGATTCTGACCTTTGCGAAGCATTTTCTGACGAATGCCTTTCCACTTGCCGAGCCAGACTGCTTGTTGCCCACCATAACCGGAAAATTCTCGGTAAAGAAAGGGTCTGCTCCTATTAGAATTCCCAAATAGAGAAGGAGTTAAGTTGTAACCGTCATGTTGAGCAGTGAGAGGAGATTCTGCTCCAATCAAGTGATGAATCGTGACAATCCAATCTTCAAAACCAGTCAATTGATCTGACACAGAACCGGCTTTTATTTTGCCGGGCCATTTTACGATTAAAGGTACTCTTATGCCACCCTCGTATAACGAGCCTTTTAATCCGCGCAATTTCCCAACACTATCAAAAAAATCATAATCCACCTCAAGTTTCAAGTGGGTGGTGCCATTATCCGAAGAAAAAATAACAATAGTGTCTTCGGTCAATCCAGTCTCCTTAATCAAATTAATTACTCTCCCAACGTATCGATCCATACGGGTAATCATAGCTGCATATGCAGCACGAGGAGTGAAATGCGGAGTGTAACCATATCCTTGGGATCTCGTAAAGGGTGGATCATTCCACTTTAACTCAAGATAAGGTTTTAATTCCTCATCAGGTACATGAAGGGCAACATGGGGGATAAGCGTTGGGTAGTACAGAAAGAAGGGCTTATCCTTATTATTAATAATGAACTCTAAGGCCTGTTCATTGATGCGATCAGATGCATAATCCTCTCCTTTAAATACTTCATAGCTTTTTGGGTTCTCGGGATCGGAACCTTTTGGTAGCGAAGCATGTCCTGGAACCGGAGGGTGGTTTTCAAGACGCACCCGATCGCGGTCACTCCATAGATAATCCGGGTAGTAACTATGAGCATGACGCTGGCAATTATATCCGAAAAAACGATCAAAACCTTGATTCATAGGATCTCCCTCAGTACCCGGACCACCCAGTCCCCACTTTCCAAAAACTCCGGTAGTATAACCTTCTTTTTTTAAAATTTCGGCCAAGGTAATTTCACTTAAAGGTATAGGTCTTTGTCCTTCGGGTTTAAGCTCACCATTGTTGCGAATAAAGGCATGCCCCGGATGCTTCCCGGTCATTAAAACGCATCGGGAAGGAGCACAGACTGCATTTCCGGAATAATTCCGGGTAAAACTCATCCCCTCTTTAGCTAGAATATCCAGATAGGGCGTCTTAATTTTCTTCTGTCCATAGCTTCCCAATTCCCGATATCCCAGATCGTCAGCAAGAATGAAAATTATATTGGGCTTTCTCGCAAATCCGATTGAACAGGTAAGAATCAAAAAGGAAAGGAAAGATAAGTAGATTTTCATTTTTAGTATTGGGCTGGGTTGATTTAGAAAAGGTATTGATCTTGATTCTTGATATTAGATTGTTCTAAAACAAGCGGAATTTGTCTTTACTACCCCATTTTCCCCTCTAGGCTTTGATTAAATCTCTAAAGTTAATATTTGTAATGCATTCCACTATTCTCGTCGTTTTTCTTTCCTCCGTCTTCTTTTTTGGAACCTTGGACGCTGCGAAAGTCTTATTTTTGCATGGATCAAGGAGCCATGCATCCGGGGATCATGAATTTCAGGCGGGCTCCCACCTTCTCACCAAGCATATTAATGCCCAGAAAAAAGTAAACCTTCAGGCAAGTATGCACCATGGTTGGCCAGCCGACGAATCGATACTGGATGAAGCGGATGCCATCGTGATCTATGCAGATGGTACAAAAGTAATTGGAAGCGGATGGGCCAAAATGGATCAACTTGTAAAAGATAAGAAAATTGGCATCCTTTTCATGCACTATGCGGTACACCCCAGCGTGGAAGAGGGCGAAAAATATTATCTCCCTTGGATCGGAGGATTTTTCAAAAACGGAATATCCGTGAATCCCTTCTGGCGGGCAGATATTAAACCCCTGAAAGACCACGAGACCTCACGGGGAGTTGGTCCGATTCAAGCAGTGGATGAATTCTACTTCAATATTGAACTTCACCCCGATTCTTTGAACTTGGGTGCGGCTACGCCCACGGAAGAGAACCTTCATCATATTAATAATATTTGGACTCGTGCCGCATATCTGGCAAAAGGAAAAACACAAGCACTGCTTTGGGGCATTACCCGACCTGACGGTGGACGTGGTGCAGGATTTACTGGCGGACACCATCACCGCAACTGGGCAATTGATGGCTACCGCCAACTGATTCTCAACACCATTGCCTGGATCGCTGGAGAGAAAGTTCCGGTTGCAGGAGTGCCCACATATCCGGTTACGGAAGACGAACTCAACGAGAAACTGGATGACTATGGTGACCGCACCAACCGAATCAAGCTCCCAACTATAGAAGATATTACCTTCGAGCCAGGACCATGGATGACTCCAGAAGAACATGCCGAGTCTCGCAAAAAACCAAAAAAGAAGAAAAAGTAACACTTGCCTCCCCCCTTTCCCAAAAATAACAACCAAAAAATGAACAAATATACTCTGCTCTGTATCATAGGCTCTATGCTTTCTTCCCTTTCGGGCAAACATCATAAAGGTGAAATGTCTCCCATCTTTGACGGAAGAACTCTAAGCGGATGGAGTCAGTTAAATGGAACTGCAACTTATCGTGTCGAAGATGGTACTATCGTCGGAAAGACAAAAGAAGGAAGCCCGAACTCTTTTTTATGCACCAATGAACTCTATGGTGATTTCGAGTTGAAATTTGAAGTGAAGTTAATCAACAATGAACTCAATTCAGGTGTGCAGATTCGTTCCAACACCAAAGAATTGACTGAAAAGGAAGAAAAACGGGGTGATAAGTTTGGAAGAGTTAACGGTCCTCAAGTTGAGATCGAAGCAACTAAAGATAAAGGTGCGGAATCTGGATATGTCTATGGGGAAGCATGCGGTGGTTGGATGACACCTAAAGATAAACTAGTACCACATAATCACTTTAAAAACGGGGAATGGAATCAATATAGAATAGTTGCGAAAGGTCCTCGGATCCAAACTTGGGTGAATGGAAATAAAGTCTCCAACCTGACCGACAAAGAGAAGTTCCAATCTCACCCCAAAGGCTTCATCGGCTTACAGGTTCATTCCATTAAAAAAGGAAGTGGACCCTTTGAAGTAGCTTGGAGAAATATCAAGGTGAAAGAATTGTAAACCTTCTACCTGTTCACCCCCTGCACCTCCAAAAGGGGAGCAAGGGAAAAATCCAGTTTCTTGAAGTCGATCGCTTCTTCATATTACCAAAGGTTTGTTTCATCTAAATAACGAAACTAAACCAATTGTTTTAAATTAAAGAAATTGGTCTGCACTTTCAAAACTTTCCACTATTCAACTTGCAAAATAGAATTTAAGCTCGAATGTTGCTCGTATCAAAAAATGGCATGAAAAAATACCAAAACAGTTTTATTTTTATCAAAAAATACCCATTCCTATGGATCTTTTTTATTTCTGGAATAAAAACTGTTATTTTGGGGAATACTTGGTCGATCAATGCCCCAGACTTTTCCAACAATATGTCTATGACTATTCATGTAAGCATAGATGGATCAAACCAGTCTTCGGGTTCTATTGCTGCCTTTTCGGGTTCAGAAATTCGTGGTTTAGAATCAACAGCATCCATTGCCCCATTTGGAGATTATGCGGGTCAAAGCATATACTCCCTTATGGTTTATGGCGACAGCAGTGGAGATATTTTGAACTTCAAATGGTCTGCTGATGGAACCGAGACCAATGCAATTCAAATCAACGCCAGTGACGAATCTGCGATAAATTTTACCGTCAATGACAATTTGGGAACTGTAACAGATCCAGTACTATTTGTCGGCACAACTGGAAATTATCAGTCCAGCGGAAGCGGATACCAGTCTGTTTCATCACCAACCATGACAATCACAAGCTCAACCGTGTCTGATGGCGACACTAGTAACGATGAGTCAATCGCTTTGACTTTTACCTCAAGTGAGGCAACCACTAATTTTGCAGCCGGTGATGTATCAGTATCGGGCGGCTCATTAACTAATTTTGAATCCTCCTCCTCTTCAGTTTCATTGGGTTCAGCCAGCTATGTTGATAATGTGGATCGAGCACATGACCTTACGATGGTTGGGGATTATATTTACATGGGAGATGGCCCCTCTGGACTTGCAGTTATTGACGTCTCTGATCCAACAAATCCAGGCTCACCCAC
>DEYT01000143.1:0-4978 GCA_002364975.1 Opitutia bacterium UBA3151
TTACGAAAGCAATGGTGGATATTCGATTGTTCGGGCTTCCAAGATCGAAGATGTCGCCAGGGCTTCCTTAAATTACCTTCCAAAATACTGGATCTTTGGGTGGAGCTTTCGGGATGCGATGAAGGACCGGCCATCGATCGTTATTCCTGATGATCATGATGTGTATCACGGAAATATTTGGGGCTTGGGTGGAGGCCCGGTTCCTGAAGGAGGAAGTAAAAATGTCGATGGTGGGTACGAGATGCATCCAGAATGGGTCAGGATGGTGGAGCGTACCCAAGTTTCCAATTTACCCGATCCGTACGACCCAACACCAGTACTTCAAGATATTGGGGTTTATTACACCGATTTTAATTATGGGGGCATTAGCATGGCCGTATTGGAAGATCGGAAATTTAAATCCGGTCCGGCACAAGCAGTGGATAAGGGGACCCATAAGGGCAGGGTGGACCATGTTCGAGATCCGAATTTGGACCCTAAAGTTTTAGATAAACCGGGATTGAGCCTTTTAGGGAAAAGACAAGAGGAATTTTTGGAAGCTTGGGCTGGGGATTATAAGAATGCAGAAATGAAAGCGATTCTTTCTCAGTCTCCATTCTGTGCGGTCGCCACTCATCACGGAGGTGGGAAGGATAGTAATATTTTAATCGCAGACTTGGATTCCAATGGCTGGCCTCAGTCAGGTCGTAATCGAGCCATTGAGCTCGCCAGAAAGGCACATGCGGTAATGATTCATGGTGATCAGCATCTAGCCACTGTAGTTCACCACGGCATTGATAAATGGAATGATGCGGGATTTTCATTTGCGGGGGCTGGAATCTTTAATGGATATCCCCGCTTATGGGCACCAAGGGAAGCGGGAAAAAATCGCCGAGCTGGCTCACCCAAGTATACGGGTGAGTTTTTGGACGGCTTTCATAATAAGATAACTGTCTGGGCGGCTGCCAATAGAATCGATAAACAGTATCCGGAAAAGATTCAGGGTAAACCCTCGTCCATGCTTGAAAAATTAAACAATTCAGCATCCGGCTATGGAATCGTAAAATTTCATAAAAATGACCAGAAAATTTCCATGGAAAGCTGGCCAATTTATGAGAATATGACCGCAGATATTTCCAAGTATGATACGCATGCAGGTTGGCCAGTCACGGTTACCGTCGACCAGCAATATAACCGTACCCCAATCGGTTTTCTTGCGCCGGTCAAAATGGAGAAGAAGAGTTTTATTGTTCGTTTACTGAAAGAACCCTCCGGTGAATTGGTTTATGCTCGGCGAATTAAAAAGGGTTCATTCCGTCCCAAAGTTTTTGAGACGGGAAATTATCGAGTTGAAGTAGGGGAGCCTGGAAAATGGAAAACCTTCAAGAATCAGAAGATTCAAAACTAAGAGCGTTAAAACAAAGAAGTTGAAGTCGGCCGAGATAAAAAATTAGGGGGAGATACAAAAGAAAAAAGTGGTAGATGGTAAGGGACATCAAGAAGTGGACCATTTTTTGGAATCGGATGGCTTGATTAAATTTAGGGTTACACAAGCCACTAGATTTAATTGAGGTTGGGTAATACGGCTAGACTTCTATTCTGAATATACTATTGCTAGTTTTCTATGAGAGTCCTCAACCAATCCTTCCAGTTTACTCAAATCCTTTTTTGGACAATGCCTTTTTGTCTCTTTTCAACCCTCAGTTATGCAGAGACAGAGATTGATTTACTTACACCCAAGACAATTAACTTGAATAAGAACTGGTTGCTCGAAAAAGGGGTACTCACTCCATCCGAAACACCGGGGGGAATCATTTGGTCAAAAGACAAGTTTGGTGATTTCCAGATCAATTTACAGTATAAAACATCTCCAAAAGCGAATAGTGGATTGTTTTTTCGCACAGATCCTAAGAATGCGGTGCAGGGAGGATTTGAAATTCAAATTGCTTCTCCTGGGTTGTATAGCGGAAAACATATTGTCGGATCTCTTTATGATGCCAAGGAACCTATGTTGGCAGCAGGAAAACCAGATGGAGAATGGAATGATATGCGTTTGGTTTGCATAGGGTCATCAATCAAGGTTGTACTCAACGGCAAGAAAGTGATTGATCTAAACATCAACGAATGGAATATGCCGCAACAAAATCCGGATGGTTCAAAGAACAAATTCAAAACAGCCCTGAAGGATCTTCCTCATACCGGACACATCGGACTGCAGTACCACGGACAACCGGTATGGTTCCGTGACATAAAGATCAAAGGATTGTAAGGGAATGAAAACCCCGAGTAGCTTAATTTGCTAGCTTACCCGATTATAGATCGATCGCATAGTTATTCACACCACATCAATTTGATTGTCTTTGGTGCGTAGAATACCAAGATACGAATAAATTATATTGATATAATACAAAATTACTTACATCAACCCGAACGACAAGGAATCAAAATGGCAGAACCTAAAGGACTGAAAAAACCCGTGAAATTAAAAGCCGACCTGGCCGCTTTTTTAGGAGCGACTGAATTACCACGCACCGCGATCACCCAAAAGCTTTGGGATTACATAAAATCAAACAAGCTTCAAACAAGGACCGAGAATGGCCAGCCTGAAAATGCGGGTAAGTTCATTGTTGCGGACGCAAAACTTTTAACCGTCTTCAAAAATACTAACGCAACGAGTAAGAGTGGAAAGGTGACCGATTTGAGAAATTTAAAAGAAGGTGAAACCATTAATATGATGCAAATGGCATCTGTAGTTGGAGACAATATTGAATAACCGTATTTAAATAGCGAATACCCGATTTTAGGTCGGATTCAAAAGCGCACTTGTCTCTGGGTAAGTGCGCTTTTTTAATATTTAGTACTTTACTTAGCTTTGTAGTAAAATTGTAGAACCCAAAAGAGTGATCTCCATTTTAAAAATGAAAAGCATCTGTTTTATTATATCTTTGATTCCTTTGGCCCTGGGAGCTTTTGTTTGGGGCAAGGATGGATGGAGGTTGGCATTTTGGCAAACCAGTGTGGCAAAAGAAATGGAAGTTCCCATTGTCGAAGGAATGCCTGAACTCGGTACGCAAACTCAAGTGGTTTGGCAGGAACAGTTTATAAGTGGGATTGAAAGTCCATTGATCGGACTATTGCTTAGCCTCATCTTATCCCTAACTTTTATACTTCTGTTACGAAAAAAAAATGATTTATCGGTATGAGAACAAAGAAAGTTTAAAACTTTGTAGGAATCGGGTAATGCTTTTTTCGATCATCATAAGCCATGCATTCGAACCCTGAAAATTGACCGTCCTTTCAAGTAATTTAATCAACAAATGAAACGGTTCGGTTTTCACGGATCTTCTTCGAGTAGGTTTTACCGTTGAGTTTGTATTTTAAATCAAGGACTGTGACCGTGTATCCAGCCCGGTATTTGCCTGCTAGTTTATTAATCATTACAAAATCGTATTGCCACGAATCCAGTTGTTTCTGTGACTTGCGAACATCTATTTGGCGTTTAGGATTTCCATCCTGTCCCTAGAGTGCATTTATCAGTTCGATCTGAAGCTTTTTTAGGGACCGAAAAATTTACCTTTCCTGTCACCTCCAGAGACAAAATATGCCATAAGTTCCTTAAGTTCCACGGCATTCATCAAATTAATTAGACTTCCAGGCATCATGGAAAGCTTGGAAGCCTTCTTAGATTTCAAGCTGAAATATCTTTTTTATAAAGGCGTCTTTACTAAGCCTTGCTACCTCGTTCCCTCTAATCTGCAAGTAGCAGTCAATTCCGACGTTCTTACATTTCTCTTCAAGTAATAGCCCAAATCCGGCGTGATGAATTCCGTCTCCCTCAATCACGGGAACAGCGGCGGGCTTTTGATAACTTAAAAATACGGGAGGGTCGTCCTTGGAAACATGTGAAAGAGGGGAGCATTCGAGAGAGAGCACTTTGTATTGATCCCAATTTTTCATGAGATGCTCGTGACTTTCGGCTCCCACCGTTTTCCAAATCATCGGATGTCGTATGCACGCGGGACCAATCTTCTTTTCGAGAATAAACGGATCGAGAGTTGTTTGCCCGCCCATCGCAACGGCACCGCAAACACGTGAAGATTGACGAAGGACTGGATCATCACTCTTTGGATTGGCCATGTCATCATGGTAAGCAAGCCACATGCTCGAAGCGGCCCCAGCCGAACCACCGGTCACAGCGATACGTTTGGGGTCAATGTTCCATTCCACTGCCTTAGTGCGCAAAAATTGAACGGCTCGGGCGGCGTCATGTACGGCAGCAGGCAGAATTTCCGTACCAGCCAGACGATAATCAATCGAAGCAAAGCTGTATCCTTTTTTTAACTCATTTGCATTTGCGGTTTCGAGCTTCTTTCCACCAAGCCAACCCCCACCATGAATATGGACCAGTAAAGGCACAGGTTTTGAGGACTCAGTTTTCCAAAAATTTAGGTTCATGTCCTGATGAGGACCATAGGATACATCCTTGAAAGAGGGCTCGATCTTTTCGCCAAGCAATGAGGTGTAGGTTAGAAAGAGGAAGCAGCTAAGCTTTCTTAATTTCATTTCTATTTTTGGGCTATGTAAATTTGATCTGAATCCCAGTCAATGTGATTTAAATCTGCATTTTGAACATCGATTTTGGACGGATAAGAGAAAGGGCATATTTCAATGGTCGAGGACTCAGGCATGGATAAGTTGAGATGAGAGAGCCATCTTTTAGCTCGTTTAATTTGATCGGCTTTAGAACTTTCCAGAGAGTCAACGCCAGTCATATTTTTAACCGGAGAGAATTCTTCGAGACGATCTGCTTCTAAAATCAAAGGATTTCTAGCCAGGGGAAGGGCATCAAAAACGAAAGTCTCGAACTTAATCGCATTAGGGTTGGCAGGATTGATTAAGTCGCCGTTATGATTAATAAATGCGACCTTTTTTTCTGCCCGATGATAGGGTAGTTTAATTTCGCCACTGGCAAATTGTTCAATGAAATCAAGGCGAAGAA
>DEYT01000143.1:5365-7165 GCA_002364975.1 Opitutia bacterium UBA3151
CTCTTCTGGAAGATCAGAATATTCGATTATAGTTATTCGGTCTCCAATCGAAACAAAGTTGCCTAGTTTTTCAAAGGGTCCTGTTTTGGTAAGAGAACGACTGGACATATCTGAACTCCGTAAATCATGAAGGCCGATAAAGAGGGGATTAACAATACTGACTAATGGGTTATCTACTTGGAAATAAGAAAGGTGTTGGATGCCCCTTTTTTTCATATCCGAAACCGAATCGGAATCAACCAGTGCCTTTAGGGAACCCCCATGTCCGTTGGGAGAGAGTGCGAGGCTATCCTGACTGGCAAGAAGTAGATTTCCTTGGAAGTCAGTAGCAGGCATCACGCCTTGGGCAAAGAACTTCAAGTTTTCTCTTCCAAGCCCATAGTAATTACTTTCTTCAAAATGGTTGATCGTAGCCTCTAAGTTCAAGGGGCTACACATAATGTACCAAGGAATGCTTACCTCATACTTTTGTGATATCCCACGGATTTGTTCAGCAAATAGTTGAAAAAGGGATTTATTTTTAATGGGGCTTACTGGGAGGGTTCCCTTGGGGCCATCATAACCCAATCGGGTTCCTTGCCCTCCGGCAACGGTGAATGCAGCCGTTTTTCCTTCCCGTATCAAGGTTTCCCCATGCTTAAAGGCCCGATTGTAAAGTTCTTCCTGTTCGGCATTTTCCGGCCTGATCGGGAAGTAGGATGCAGGTTCATACTTATCAGGCAAGGTTGATAAATTTTGATTAAAGACACATTCTTCCAAGGCAAGCTGTAGCTCATTCCAGTCAAGTGCCAATGCTTGATTGGTGAGCTCGGGACTGCCGGCAGCCAGCTCATTAATTCGGATTTGATTCCTTTTAATTATATCCATGATTGAAAACCACATATGGAGTATATACGAGGGAGGCAATTTTCAATCCAAACAGCATAGAGTCTTCAACTAAGCAAAGAATGAATTCCCGAATTAAATGGATTAGGAAAATAATCCTAATTGAGGTTTTCCTTTGTGGGCAACGGTGAAGGGCCGAACGGTTGGGCTATAGAGCACATGATCGACAGGGATGCCTAACGCGTGGGCAATGCTGGCATTGAAATCTGGAATGGTCATGGATCCCTCAATAACCTCCTCTCCACCTTTGGATGTTTTTCCATGCACATATCCACCTTTAAAGCCGCCTCCGGCTAGGACGCTGGTGAATGCCTGCGGGTAGTGGTCCCGGCCAACATTTTGATTGATCTGAGGAGTTCGTCCAAATTCTGTGGTTAAGACCACAATGGTATCCTTTAATTTGCCAATTCGTTCCAAATCATCAAGCAATGCTGCCACTGCTTGGTCCATAGTATGGCACAGTTCGGGAAGAGAAGTGAAGTTATTTTGATGGGTATCCCAACCCCCAAAGCTAACTTCAACGGAGCGAACATTTCGTTCGATTAAGCGACGGGCAAGCAGGCAACCCTGAGCAAATGGCTCCGAGCCGTATCGCTCTTTTGTTTTGTCGTCTTCTTTATGAATATTGAAAGCTGCTAGGTCTGGGCTATCCATTAAGCGAACTGCATCCTCATACATGTGGCCGTAAGCTCGAATAGGTTTCGAATGGTATCGTTTGAGAAACTCGGCATCGATGTCGTTTGCGAGATTAAGTCTTCTATCAAATCGTTCTTTTTCGACTAGGGCTTGTGCGTATTTAAGACCGGATTCGGGTTCGTTGATTGCAAGCGGTTCAAATTCGGGTTCAAAAAACCCACCACTTCCATGAAACCTACTTTCCCGCCCGATAAAAACCGAAGCTGGAAGGGTGGGGTT
>DEYT01000128.1:0-40531 GCA_002364975.1 Opitutia bacterium UBA3151
CCCCAATTGTGGAAGTTCGGATACTAAAGAAGACATCAAACCAACATCCTAATTTTACTCTTTGCCTCCTCCATATAACTGGATGTTGGTTAATGTTTCAAATCTATATCAAGTTAGAATTTAAAATCTTGATGATGGGCTCCCACTTCTTGATTCCAGTCCGAAGTTTTATTATGTAATGAGTCGTGGTTTGGAAATTTATAACTATAGTTGGTTTTGTTATATTCATCTCTTCCTGTTCATCAGACGGGGGTGAAAGCGATGAAGAGATTTCTGAAAAACCTATTTTAAAAAATGCAGCCGAATCCGAGGTCAAGGATGGGCACATAATTTTAAGGTATGAAAACGGTTCTCCAAAAGAAGAATTTCTGCTTGTAAAAGGTAAGAAAAATGGATCCTTTAAAGTTTGGTACGAAGATGGGCAGTTAGCCAAGCAAGGAAAAATGGTAGATGATCGATGGGATGGTCAATATCAGGAATGGCGACCTGATGGAACTCAAAAGCTCAAGGGAAGCTATGTGAATGGCATGCAGGATGGGGAATGGAATTTCTACAGCAAAGAAGGAAAGGCACTTCCTCCGGTTTTGTTTGAAATGGGAAAAGAAGTAACGCGAGAGCTACCAGATTTAGGGTTCTAATATTTTGCCCACTCCATGGGTAAATTCCTCAATTTTTAAAATCGAGCCATCTTCTTGGTATTGATAAAGGATACCGTTTCCATTCTTGAGATTGGTGTGAGGACAGGGCTCTCCGCTTGGGGTCCATACTTTCGCGGAAACAGCCAAGCCGGTCTTACTAATCGATACAGAAGCCGGAAGTCCGGAGGTGTAAAAACTTTTCCACTGGCCGTCGACTTCGCCATCCGAGGTTTGTCCGATTACTTTTAACCTACCATTCGGATGCCAACCTTTAAATTCTCCTTCATAGCGATCTTGGTGCCAATCGGTCTTGGCACGAATGCTTCCATTCGGATGCCATTCGAGCCAAACTCCTTCTTTTTGTCCTTTTTTTAAAAAACCCAGCAAGGTAATCGCGTCTTCCGAATCGGTTTGCTTTACCCAACCAGTAAATGGTTCTTCTTCAAGGTCCACATAGAGCTGGATCATTCCGTACATCAACTTTCGCTCTAAGGAATCCAAGGAAACCGCCTCCACCTTTGCTTCTTCCAGAATTTTGGAATCCTGAAGATCTGGAATTCCACAACTGGCAAAGAAAAATAAGCTAAGAATGATAGCCTTTGCCAAGGGAGGGCTACCATCTGAAGACTGAATGGAAACGAAAGAGTTCAAACTGGAATCGGTAATCTCATTGCCGAGAGTTGCTATGAACTGTATAAGATATGCTGCATGATTTTCATCAAAGAAGTGAATTTAGCCTTCGGGCACAAGAAAGTATTTCAAGAGATTTCGGAAACCATTGGAACCCGAGATCGGATTGCATTGGTTGGTTCCAATGGATCCGGAAAGACTACCTTTTTACGAATGTTAATGGGGGAGGTGGAACCCGATGAAGGGGAAGTGCAAAAGCCAGACTATGCAACCATAGGATACTTGCCCCAAGATGGAATCTCGGTGGGTGGTCATTCTCTAAGAGAAGAAGCAGAAACTGCATTTGCCGGTGCGGTTGGACTCAAGGAAAAGCTGGACCAAGCCGAGACGGAGCTTGGAGAGATGGAGCCTGACACCGAAGAATTTTACGATCTCATTGATCAAATGGGGGCATGGGAAGAGCAACTTGCGTCCTTTGAACCCGAGAAGATGAATGCCCGAATTGAAAAGATCATGATGGGTATGGGTTTTTCCATCCAGGACATGGATCGGCAATTGGAAGAATTCTCGGGGGGGTGGCAAATGCGGATTGCACTGGGAAAACTTCTTCTTCAAGCCCCTTCCCTTTTAATCCTGGACGAGCCCACTAATCACTTGGATGTCGTTTCTCAAAATTGGTTGGAGCATTACCTCAAGAATTATCAGGGATCGATTCTGGTAATCTCGCACGACCGGGCTTTTCTGGAATCGGTAACGGAGCGTACGATCGAGCTGAAAATGGGAAAGCTTAATCATTATAAAGGAAATTATTCCTTTTACATTCAAGAAAGTGCGGCGAGAATGGAAAGGCAAAGGAAGGCTTCGGTAAATCAAAAGAAAGAGATTCAGAAGGAGAAGGAATTCATCAACCGTTTCCGCTCCAATGTGAAGAAAGCAGCCATGGTTCAAAGTCGAATTAAAGCTTTGGAGAAGATGGAAATCATCAAGCCTGAAGCCGAAGAAAAAAAGATATATTTCCGTTTTCCATCTTCCCCGCCCGCGAGTCATAAAGTGGTAGAACTGGAGGGGCTCAAGAAGTCTTATGATGACTTAAAGGTTTTTGATGGCTTGGATTTGCGAATCGAAAAGGGGGATCGAATTGCGGTGGTCGGGGTCAATGGTGCGGGGAAATCAACCTTGGTACGGATTCTGGCGGGGGTGGAGCCCTATCAGTCAGGAAAGCGGGAAGTCGGGGTTAATACAGTAATTGGATATTTTGCCCAGCATCAAGCCGAAGAATTAAATCCCAGTCATGAAGTTCTTGAAGAGGTGGAATCCTCCTTGCACGATAATCCGGACGCAAATCCGAGAGCGGCTCTGGGTGCTTTATTGTTCAGTGGTAATGATGTTTTTAAGAAGACATCGGTTCTTTCTGGTGGAGAACGAAACCGGGTAGCCCTGGCAAAATTGTTAATGAAGCCATGCAACTTTCTGATCATGGATGAGCCGACCAATCACTTGGATATTCGAAGTAAGGAAGTTCTACAGGAAGCCCTGAATTTATTTGATGGAACTGCGATTATTGTAAGTCATGATCGGTCTTTTTTAGATGAAGTGGTGACCAAGGTATTGGAGGTTTCACCCAGCAAGACGAGAATGCTGACCTGTAATGTTTCGGAATATATGGAACGCTTAGATTTGGAACGGGGATGATGATGCTTGCCAGAGATTAAAAGTTTTGTCCCTCTAAAGACATGGCCAAGTTGTATTTTCATTACTCCTCGATGAATGCAGGAAAATCGACGGCTTTATTACAAGCCCATCATAATTACGGGGAGCGGGGAATGAAAACTTTTTTGCTGACCGCTTATCTTGATGACCGACATGGAGTGGGGGTGATCCGTTCAAGAATTGGAATTCAGCAGGAAGCCACCCCTTTTAGTAAGGGGGATAATCTGCTGAATGTTGTAAGAAAAAAAAAGCAAGAGGATTCACTATCCTGCGTCCTAGTAGATGAAGCACAATTTCTGAGCAAAGAACAAGTGGTACAGCTCGCAGAAGTGGTAGATAAGGAAGGCATTCCAGTTCTGGCTTTTGGAATCCGAACGGATTTCCTAGCCGAGCCTTTTGAGGGAAGCCAATACTTGATGGCTTGGGCAGATGAGATTAAAGAAATTAAGACGATT
Source organism: Opitutia bacterium UBA3151 (assembly GCA_002364975.1). Classification (GTDB taxonomy): domain Bacteria; phylum Verrucomicrobiota; class Verrucomicrobiia; order Opitutales; family Seribacteraceae; genus Seribacter. The sequence goes on from DEYT01000128.1 coordinate 3,434, forward strand.
TGCCACTGCGGTAAAAAAGCGACTATGAATGCCCGAATTGATATTTCTGGAAAGATGGAAATGGCAGGGGATCAAATCGAAATTGGCGGGAATGAACGATATGTTTCACTATGCCGTGCTTGTTATTACTCCAAAAATACAGGGCTTTGAACCAAGCCCTTCTCTGGCCGAGAGGCAGTATTTTAGGGAGCGGTCAAGCTTTTGAGCAGGACAAAGCCGCCAATTAATAAAGCCCCAAAAAGTAGGGCAAGCAGGTTGAAGTGCTTATCCATTTTTTCTTTCATGGGCTCCCCAAATTTTGCAATTAGAATTGCGACAAGAAAGAATCGAGCAGATCGGCTGACCGCAGAAGCAAGAATGAAAGGGAGCAGGTTCATGCTCAATACTCCACTGGCAATGGTGAAAACCTTGTAGGGAATGGGAGAGAACCCCGCAAGAAAGACCAGAGGCCATCCCCATTCAACATACCACTCGTTAATCCTCTGGAATTTAGCTTCGGTAAAGCCAGGTACATAAAGGTAGAAATAGGACTGCAAGCTTTCCCAACCTATGGCTCCAATTGCATAACCTGCAAGACCGCCAAATACCGAAGCAATTGAACAGATTAAGGCAAATCGAAGAGCCTTTTTTAGGGCTCCGAGGCAAAGGGGTATTAAGAGGACATCGGGAGGGATCGGGAAAAAACTGGCTTCGGCAAAAGAAATACCAGCGAGCCAGGCAGAGGCCGATTTTTTCTCTGCAAGCGACAGTGTCCAATCATAAATTTCGCGGAGTGGATTACGAGTGCTTTGGCTCATGAGTTAAAAGTTACTTTTCGTAAATGCTTGGCTTCAAGGTGCCAACATAAGGAAGCTGGCGATATTGCCCGGCATAATCCAGGCCATATCCGACCACGAATTCATCCGGAATAAAGAATCCCGACCAAGTCGCACGAAAATGGTTTTGTCTACGGTCTGGTTTATCTAAGAAAACGCAGGTCTTTAGAGAAGCTGGATTTTTAGAAAGAACTTCCTCAGAGACTCGTTGCATGGTATTCCCAGTATCTAGAATATCGTCGACCAAGAGCACATCTTTACCTTCCACCTCCGATTTTAATGAACTAAGAATTCGGGGTGCGGTCTCCGGGTCCGTAGAATTTCCATAACTGGAAACCCGAAGGCAATCCAAGCGCAATGGGCTAGAAAGGTTTCGAATCAGGTCAGCGGCGAAAACAATGGCCCCATCAAGCAAGGTGACGAGGAGAATCTCACGACCTTCATAGTGGCGGTCAATTTCCAATCCAAGTTCTTGTATTCGCTTGCGAATGTCGTTTTCGTTGAGAAGAATTTTTTGAAGGTCGTTTTTCACGGCAAGTGATGGACGAGGGTGTTTATGCTGGATTGGGCAGAGTTGGCATATCCACCACCAAAAAGGTTGAAGTGGTTCAGTTCGTGATACAGGTTGTAAAGAATCTTGCGTTCTGTAAACCCCGAATCGAGCGGGTAAGTTTCTTGATACGCTTGATAGAAATCGCTCGAGAACCCACCGAACATGTAAGTAAATGCCAGGTCGGTCTCCCGATCACCGTAATAAGTGGCAGGATCAAAAATAAAGGGACTCCCTTTGGCATCATAGGAAGCGTTTCCTCCCCAAAGATCCCCATGAAGAAGGGAAGGGGTTGGGATATAATCAGCAAAGAAAAAATCGAGCCCGGTGAGAAGGGTCTCAACTTGGTCAAATCTCTTTCCTTTTTGTTTCGCGAGTTCAAATTGGTGGATCAGGCGATGGGTGCGATAAAAATCCACCCAATTTTCCGACTTGGGATTTGGCTGGGGAGTTGCTCCGATGCAGTTGTCCATATCCCAGCCAAAAAAAGGTTTCTCCACTTGATGAAGCTGGGCAAGTTCTCTCCCCAGTTGCTTTTGTCCTGCTTTGGAAGAACTTCCTTGTTCCATGAATTCAAGAATAAGAAAGGACTTTCCCTCGGTTTCTCCAAATACGATAACCTGTGGCACTTGGATGGTGCCTGTTTCCTCAATTTCCATGAGGGCTCTGGCCTCGGCTTCAAAAAAAGGTAAAAACTTTAAGTTGTTTTGTTTGAGAAAATAAATCCGACCATCTTGGCCCTCGATTTTCGATGCCTGATTGATACATCCACCGATCACGGAGCTTCTGGTCTTGGATTGATAAGCTTTGGCAGTTTTTTCGGAAATTGCACGATCAATGCTGATGTATTGCTGGGCATGACTCATGGATTCGATCAATTCATTTCAATTTTTTCTGCAACTCTTCGAGCAAGCGGGTACAGCCATCTTCTAGTAAATCTAGAACTTTTTCAAAGCCTGTGCCTCCCCCGTAGTAGGGATCCGGAACTTCGACATCTGAAGTCGAGACATAATCACAAAAGGTAAGAATCTTCTTCTTTGCCTCTTCATTCGGGGCTAGACGGGATAATTCAGAAAAGTTGAAATGGTCCATGGTGATCAAAAAATCGGCATTCTCAAAGTCATGATCCGTGACCATACGTGCTGTACCTGAAGTTTGAATATTTCGGTTGCGAGCTGCCTTTTGCATTCTGGAATCTGGTGGGTTTCCATGATGCTGGGAAATAGTTCCTGCAGAATCACAGGTTATTTTCCCCTGAAGTTCCCTGTCATTGAGCAATTTTTTGAAAGTGGCCTCTGCGGCAGGAGAACGACAAATGTTGCCCCAACAAACGAATACGATATGCATAATAACTGCAAGCCATGCCAAGGATTTAGAGTTAATTCAAGGAGTAAAATAAAAAAGAAATTCACTAGGCTAAACTTTTTACGCATATATTAAAAAACATGAGTAAGAAAATAACGATTCTAGGATGCGGATATCTAGGTAAGGCCTTGGCGGAAGCTTCTTTGGCCATGGACTGGGAAGTGTCGGCTTTTACCAGAAATGAAGCAACTGCGAAGGACCTAAGAGTAGCCGGCATCCATCATGTTGTTGTAGGCAGGTTGGAGGATCAGGCTTGGCATTCCAAATTGAGCTTCGAGCAGGATTATATCGTGAACTGTGTAGGTGCGGCTGCCCCGAATCTAGATGGCTATCGTCAATCCTACTTGGGTGGTTTACGATCGATTAACGAGTGGTTACAGGATGATCGCAGATGTACCTTTATCTTTACCAGTAGTACTTCCGTGTATCCACAGAGCCAAGGGGAGGTGGTGGACGAGACTTTCAGCCATTCTGGAGTTTCCGAACGAGGAAAAATTCTTTTAGAAGCAGAAGAGGAGTGTATGGCTTTGAATGCAGAAAAGAGAAGAAGTTTTGTTTTAAGGTTGGCAGGACTGTATGGCCCAGGCCGGCACTTGTTGATTGATAAGGTGAAACGGGGAGAAATCATAAGTGGAAGCGGAAACAGAATATTAAATCTTATTCATCGGGATGACGCGGTGAAAGCAATGATTCAGGTTTTCAAGCAAACCAATCCAAAAGAGGGTAAAATTTACAATGTTTCTGATAACGAATGGGCAAATAGAAGGGAGATTGTTGACTGGATTGCCGGGGCCTTAAGTTTGCCCAAGGTTGCCTTTGATGATCAAGAATTGATGGGTGCTCCCAATCGAAAAGTATCGAGTGATCGAATACGCAATGAAACCGGCTGGAGCCCTTTTTATTCGTCTTTTCGGAAAGCATACCAAGAAATGCTTGCAAGCTAGGTTCTGAATTCTTTCAATAGGTTCATGGTAGGCGTAGGAAAATTACTTAAACAAGCACAGAAAATGCAACAAAAGATGGAAGAGGCACAATCTCTTCTTTCCCAAGAGCTGATTGAGGTAAGCGGTGGAGGTGGTGCGGTAACCGTCAGTGTTACCGGTCAAGGTGAATTTAAGAGTTTAAATTTGGATCCTGAGTTTCTCAAGGAAGACCCCGAGTTTGTTTCCGAAGCGATTCTTCAAGCAATCGTAGATGCATCTGAGCAAGCCAAGAAAAAAAGTGATGAAACCATGAGTGGGTTGACTGGTGGCATGCAGATGCCTGGCTTATTCTAAATCATTTATAACTTTGATATCTTCGTATGAAGACCTTGTTAAAGGGTTAAAATCCCTGCCGGGTCTGGGCTTTCGATCTGCGGAAAAAATTGCACTGCATTTATTGGTTGAGAAGCCAAAGCAGGCTTCCACACTCTCCAAAGCGATTCAAAATGCATCTGAAAATTTGGGACCATGTTCCGTTTGTGGCAACCTAACCGAACATGAAAAATGCTCAATTTGTATGGATGAGGAACGGGATGAGTCAACCATTTGCATTGTGGAATCGGTAACGGATTTATATGCGATGGAGAGGTCTGGAGTGTTTAGGGGGAAATATCATGTTCTCCAGGGGAAACTATCTCCGATCCGTGGAGTTGGACCTGAGCAACTTAATTTTTCTTCCCTCTCAAAGCGTCTTGAAAATGATCTTCTGAAAGAAATTATTTTAGCTCTTGGAAATGATATGGAAGGAGAGGCTACTTGTCATTATATCAAGGAGGAAATCATCGGAGAGAAAAATATTCAGGTTAGTCGAATCGGATTTGGACTACCTAGTGGTGCAGGTATCACCTACGCCGATGAGACAACATTAAAAAATGCCCTTGAGGGCAGAAAGAATATAGCACCCGAAATCTAAAAGAGCGATTCTTCCAGGCTTACTGCTTCGTTGGGGTCAAAGGAGGTCCAGACTTGATTTTGGTAATGATAAATTCGGGATGAACCTAGAGGGGCGAACGAGAAATAAAGCCAATCCCCATCTTCTCGAGACCATGCCAGTCCATCTCCAAAAGCCACACTGGACAACCATAGCCATCCTAATTGAGGGGACCAAGTCCATAAACTGTCATCATCAATCGGGACAATGTAAAGCCAGCCGATTTCCAAGTGATAGCACCAATTCTCGTTGGTGAAATGAAAATATCCAAGCCAGTCCGAACTGTACCAGTTGGAACCCAAATCATTTATTCCAGAGATGCTAGTAACCATAAGGGTTTCAAAATTGGCAGTAAGTTCGTAGTTCATATCCATCGATAAAAGAATGGCTTTTTCAGTGTTGGATTCTAAGTTTGCACCGGACCATCCCAAGAACTTGTATCCGTCTGAAGGCAATGCACGAATCGATGCGGTACTTCCATGAGTGAAAGTTCCTCCTCCTTCAACTATACCTCCTGAGTTATTGGTGGATAAGCTGAGAGTGTATTGGTTGACCTCAAATGACAAAGAGATGTTGAGGTCTTGATCCATTAAGATACTGACAGTTTCTAACAATGGATTATCGATACCAGCACCATGCCAGCTTTTGAAATGATACCCATTTTCTGGAATTGCAGAGATCGAGACTTCGGTTCCGAAGTCATAGGTTCCGCTTCCCGTCCCACTTCCTCCAAGTGAAGCATTGATTTCCAAGGCAAAAGTCAATGGGCTGAAATGAGCGGTTGCATTTGAATCTGAATGGATAATCATTTCCGTGGAGGATGAATTTGGATCATCGAAATTTCCTCCAGACCAGTGGGAGAAAGCATAACCCGTAGATGGAGTGGCTGAAATAGCCACCGAAAAACCCATGGGGTAGCTACCCGAACCAGAAGTTGTACCGGCAATATTTGGAGAAGAAGTGAGAATTAAGGACTTTTCTTCCAAGGGCTTTGCTTCAAAAACCGCGGTGATTTGCTGATTCTGGTTCATTAGAATGGTGGTCGAAGATGAATTTGGATCAGTAATATCAAACCCTTCCCATCGAACAAAAAGATAGCCCGATTCGGGGATGGCATTGATATTCACCATAGTTCCATACGCATAGGTTCCGCTTCCGCTAATGGTACCTCCAGTAGTTGTGATTGGAGATAAAGTAAATTGGTCGATTTCAAAAATTGCACTTAGAGATATATCTTGGGTCATGCTCACCGTAGTTTGGGGGGCATTTACTGAGTCTACATTGTGGCCAAACCAAGAAACAAAAGAGTATCCAGTCGCAGGGATTGCTTCAACCGATGCTTCGCTTCCATGAGAAAAAGTACCGGATCCAGTCACGGTTCCTCCATTTCCTGCAGATACAAGCAGAGAGTAAGAGTTGGTCCCGAAAATAGCGGTTAAATTTCTGTCTTCGATCATGCTAACTGTGGTGGTAGCAGATTGGATATCCGAGATCCCATTCCCTTCCCAGTTCAAAAAACTGAAGCCGGTGGATGGCACTGCAGAAATGGTTGCCAGATCATCGTGGCTATATGTACCAGCTCCTATCACCGAGCCCTGTCCAGTTGTTGAGATGTTGAGAGCATAGGTATTGAGCGTAAAGCTGGCAGTTAAATTTCTAGCTTCGGTCATGCTGACCGTTGTCGAAGACGAGTTGGGATCTGTCACCCCGCTGCCGGTCCAACCCGAGAAGGTATAACCATCCGAAGCTGAGGCACTTATTTGAGCTAAATTACCGTATGGAATTAAACCGCTTCCAGTAACGGTTCCCCCTGAGATTACGGTTACATTTAGCTCATAATTAATGATTTCAAAGTTTGCGGTGATGTTGGTGTCTTGATTTACCGAAAAGGTTAAGCGATCTGAATTCCCCGAGATTCCACCTGACCAAGATTCAAATTGGTAGCCATCTCCAAGTGAAGAAACTGAAAGGGTTGCAGTTTCACCATATGTGTAGATCCCAGCTCCTTGAATTACCGCAGCGTCCGTGGGTGTAACTGTAACATTTATTTGGTAGGAGTTTACAGCGAAGACAGCGGAAAGGTAGCGGTCTTCCGTCATTTCGATGGTTGTTGAGGCGGAGCTTGGATCTGTGGGGCCGCTGCCTGACCAAGATTCAAAAGAGTGGCCTGTAGCAGGAGAAGCGGTTATCGTTACGGAGGAGCCTGGGTTGTAAATTCCGGCTCCGGAAACTTGACCATAACCTTCGTTATTGGCGAAAATTTCTAAAGTATAGCTTGGCCAAGCCCCGTCTCTTTTTTCATTACCTTGGAACATGGGCCAATCTGAAGTCGCAGGTCCAGCCCCGATGTCAACGCAATATAATTTACCATCATAACAACCGTAATATAATTTCCCCGATTCACTAAGAAGGAGGGAAGAATCCACAATTCCGGCAACTGAGAAACTAATCTCCGATTGATTAGTATCCCATGCTTTAGTTCCATTTGACTCAAATGCTGATAAGTGATTTTCACCTCCACCGGTATAACCAATGACGTAAACTCTTCCGTTGCTATCGATAACGGGGGCACTGTAAAAAACATCTCCTACGAATGCATCCCAGTTGAGTCCTCCGGTTAAGCTGGATAAGGAACGCAGGTATCCATCGCGAGATATGAAGAATACATCATTGGTAGTCCCAAGAATAGGAGCTGCATCGACGCGATCCCCGGTCAAGAATTGCCAATTGAGGCTCGCGTTGTTCTCATTGTCGGCGAGCGAGTAGCAATATCCATTACCAGAGCCAAAATAAATATTTCCAGAGAGGTCGAGGGCTGGAGAGGAAAGAATCGATTTATTGGTATCGGCTACCTCGTCGATTACATAGGTCCATTTACTACTCCCATCTGGATGAAGGGCATGTAAGGTACCATTTTCATCTCCAAAATATATGCTACCATCTTGACCCAAGGCAGCAGAGGATGAAATCGGTTGTCCGGCAAAATATTCCCAAGCCAGGGAACCATTACTTTCAAGGGCATAGAAAATAGAATCTTTGGATCCGACATAGATCTTGCCATCTGCACTAACCGAGGGGCTGGCGATCACATAACTATTAGTTTCAAATTCCCATTGCTTACTCCCATCGCTCGGGTTAATCGCGTATACTTTGTTATCCCAAGAGCCTACATATATGGTACCGTCTGGCCCAATTGCAGGAGTGGAATCGATCCAATTTTCAGCATTGAAACTCCACTTGGGACTACCATCCGCATGAAAAGCATGGAGTTTATTATCATTGGAACCAATATAGATTGCTCCATCTGACCCGATGGCGGGTGAAGAAAAGATAACTCCTCCAGTGCTTGCATTCCATTCCATGGATACACTCTCGTTTGCAGGATTCCACGAATATCCTACCAAAAACTTAGGTAAGAACAGGGCAGGAAGTAATAATATGAAACGCAAGGACACAGCTGGCACAAATTTAGTTCAAAGAATAAAATGAAGCCAACTATAATAAATTATTTTCCCTCTTCCTTCGGTTGCAAAGTGATGATGAATTTTGAACCAGTTTGATTACTTTCGGCCAACTCCAAGCTTCCAGGCATGCATTGAGCAAGTTGATGTGCAAGAGCAAGTCCAAGACCAGTCCCTCCACTTTTTCTACTCTTGGAAGGATCAAAAAGAAATTCTCTCTCCGTAGATGGAATACCACCACTTGTATCTGAGATGTGAATCTGGAATTCTTCTGGTTTTTTAGTGGATCCCAATGTCACGATGCTGTCTTTTTTTGATTCGAAAGCATTTTCAATCAGGGTGATTAAAATAGGGGATAGAAGGGCACTATTTAAGTTGTCAAAAGTTTGATCCAAGGAATTATCTTCTTGGAATTGGACATTTCCAAAGCTCGATATCCCCTTGGTTTTTTCAATGACAATTTCAAAGATTTCCCGAAGTGAGACTTGGTACACCTTTTTTTGGTCTTCAATTTCTTTAAGCGAATGTAAGGATTGGGAAACCAAGCCCATCATGCGATTATGGACTTCGAGGAGCTCATCCGGATCAACAGCACTTTTTTTCGCTGCTTCTTGGGCCAAGATCTGAAGATGGGTGAGGGGTGTTTTTAAGGAATGCATTAAGTGACCAGTCAGGGCACCGAGGCTGACAGTTTTATATACCTGGGCTAATTTCTGGTTGGTTTTTTGAAGAAGTTGATTTTTTTGTTCCAATCGCTTTTCTCTTTCTCGAATACGGATACTCATAAATCGAAAGATAATGAACATGATAATCGTACCAGATACCAAGATTAGAATCCCTTGGCTTAAAAATTCCCGGTCGATTGCATCCCAATCACTAAGAATGAAGTGTTCTTCAAGTTGAACTTCAAAAACACAGGGTTTCTCTAAGGTATCAACTTTGAGAAATAAGGAAATGCACTCTCCCCGGTTGTGTCTGAAAAAAGTTTTTTCTGTTTTAATTTTGGTCTGCACGGCATTGAGACCGATGCTTGATCGTTCCCCCGTAATAAGGGGAATGGAGGAACCATTCATCTCATAGGCAAATATTTGGAGAACTTTTGGAATAGTCAGTGAATCGATAATGATTTTTTCAAGAAGTTCGCTTCGGTCAGAGGTCATTTCGATTAGACCCAGATCAAAAAAAGTGATGTCGCTTTCCAAAAGTTTAAGTTCAGTTTTCTCTGCGATACTACTGATCTCTGAATCTAACAACTTATACTGGGATTCAATGATTTGGGAGTGAAACTGAGCCCTCGAATGCCAGAGTAAAATAGCTGTGAGGACAAATAGTAGAAGCAAGCAGAGACCAAAGCCAAACCATTCTTTCCGGATTTTCATTGATCTTAAAGTTCCCATTGTACTCCCAATGACCAGAAGTTTGTGTAATATTCATAATCTCTTGCATTTGAAAAATCTTCTTCTCTTTTCCACTGGAAGTAAAAATCCGTATTTTCATTGAAGGGAAAAGTGGCAGAGGTACTGTAGCTCAAACTTTGCCGTTTGAATCGTTCCCCGGAGTCAACCCTTCTATGTTTGTAGAGTGTTTTTGAACCCACAATGCTTGCTTTGGCTCTGAAAAATGAAACCAGTAATTCTTGTTCGAGTCTAAAACCAATTTTTTCAAAGTCATAATATCCGCCCGCATCATCTTTTAACTGGGTCCACTTCAACTTTGCTGAAGAATTCTTCCAAAGAGAATGACTAAAATCTTTTTGTAATTCGTAAGAAAGCTCTACTTTTTCAGTTTGCATGGCATCCGTGGAAAGCTGGTTTCCGTCCCCATCTCGTTTGGGTCTTTCTCGGTATTGCTTTTTTGAATATTGACCTTCTAATTCCCACTCCAAAAAATTAGGAGTTCCACGGATGGAGATCTGGACCGAGGCATCTTGGTTGTCATCTGCAATGACCTTATAGTCCTCAAAACCTTTTATGAATTGGATGGACGCCGACCATTGTTCTGAGAATACCTTGGATAAGTAAGGAATCCACTCTGTTTTGTTTGAGCGAACATTCATGGTATAAGGAAGTCCTAGCTCGGAAAAATCAAAACCTTGGTCGTAATAGATATGACGCACGCGAAGTCCATAAGTATAGGGCGATTTAAGAGGAGTGTAAGCGTGTTCCAATTGAGCAAGAAGGAGAGAGGTATCCTTATTATCCTCTAACGCGTTGTATCTCTTTCCTTCACCAAATAAATAAAGGTAGGTGAGATATTCCTGACTTCCCTGCCGAATGAAAAAAGCTTCAAGCGAGGTTTCCAAAAAAGAAGAATCTTGCCTAACAAATGGGCCATAAAGTGGATTGTCGGAATAGCCGATGGCGATTTCACCCGAATAAGAGGGAACCCATGGTGCTGTTTTTGTGTCGGTGACTTCCACATTTTCTAATGGATTGTTTCCAAAAAGCATCTGGCTAAGTTCTTCATCTGATAAAGTGCTGTTCTGGTCTTGTCCAAGAAGAACCGATGTAAGAAAGCATGAGAAAAAATGGAATAAATCCTTAATGAAGATGAACTAACGCAAATTAGAGGAGAATTCACAAACAGAAAAGCGGGATGACCATGTGGTCATCCCGCTTTTAAAATTACCTCAAGATGGGTGAAAAACTTTAAAGATCAGAAGTTCTAGTTGCATCCGTTTCAACCAATTCTCTGATTTCTTTCTTAACTTCTTTGGCTTGGGCTTTAATTTCTTCATGCTTTTCTTTGTTTGCCTCTTTGAAGTCAGTAATCATTTCTTTACGCTCATCCTTGGTAGCATCCTTAAGATTTTGGTGAAGTTTCTTTTGAGCTTCATGCATTTCTTTTTGTTTTGCTTTGAGAGCATCTACCTTGCTTTTCAATGCTGCGGTCAGTTCAGGTCTTTCTGGTTTTGGAGGACGATTGGCTTCCATATCTTCCCGGATCGAAGAATGTTTTTCTTTGATCTCCTCGAACCTTTCCTTATTGCTTTCTTTAAATTCCTCCACTGCGGTTTTAATCTCCTCGCGGGATGCATCCTTTCCAAGTTCTTCTACTTTTGCTCTCATTTCGGTATGTATGGATTTTTCCAATTCTTTAACCGCAGCAATTTTCTCTTTGACTTCCTCTGAAAGTTCGGGTTTTTGGGGGCGTTTAGGAAGCTTTCGATCCCCTTTCTCTGCCATTTCTTTACGCAAAGAAGTAAGTTTTTTTTGTGCATCGTCCTTTGAAATTTTACCCTCTTTTAGAGCCTGTAAGGTTTCTTTTTCGATGTTACGAGGATCTTTTGGATCTACTTTAGGTTTTCCGTTCTTGGCATCCTCTTCGATGTTTTCCTTGATCCAAGAGGCAAGAGTTGAACTACCCATACCAAAGCCCCCAGGGAGAGGACGGTAGTCTTTTAATTGAATTTCTGGAGGTCGACCCCAATGAGTTGGAAAGCGTGGACGTTCAACCTCAACTTTCTTTTTTCCAGGGATGGAAGAGTCAACCTCTGGTTTTTGTTTCTCTTGGGAAAAAGCGAAGGCACTTAGTATTAAGCTTACGATCGTAGGGATTATAAATTTTTTCATATTTTTATTTAGGAATATTGTTTAAGTAAATAGCTGTCATCATATTTTGTGCCAAGATTTACTAATTGCATAAAACACTAGTAAACAATGGATAATGATTTTTTTTGAAAATAAAGGAAGAAAGAAATACTTGTTATGGGAAATATTACCTGTTTCAGGATTTGTATTTTGGTAAGTATTCCCCACTTTTTAGGAGGAATTCTTTTTTTTACGATAGCGTATATAATCCCTGGGAACGCCAAGAATTCTTGCAGCTTCAGAGATGTTCCCTTCTGCTTGCTGGATTGCCAAATCGATAAGCCTTAAAATTTCCTCTTCCAAATTGAAGTCATTTTTGGGGAAGCGAAAGGAAGAGTTAAGCCAGTCATCTGAGCTCAAACTTCTGGCATGATTACGTGAGAAATTAAAATGAAGAGGTTGATCAGGTTCACCCATTACTAAAGCCCGTTCAAGTTCGTGAATAAGTTCACGGGTGTTTCCAGGCCAATTGTGTTCGATTAATGCTTTCTCGGATGAAGGTTCAATTGCAGGAGTATCGAGTTGATACTTTTTTGATAAGGAACCGAGTAAATGCTTGGCAAGGTTTACGATCTCCTTTCCTCTTGTGGCAAGAATCGGGATTTTAATTCTCAATAAGTCTAGGCGATGAAAGAGATCCTCCCTGAAGGCTCCCTCCTGAATCAATTTTGATAAATCCTGATTGGCTGCTGCTATGATCCGCACATCTACTTTGATTTCATTTGAACTTCCAACTCGCCGAATCATTCCGCTTTCAATGGTTAAGAGAAGTTTTGCTTGAGCCTCGATGGAAAGGCTGGTGATTTCATCTAAAAAGAGAGTTCCTTGATCAGCAGCTTCAAAAAGACCGATGCGAGCATTTTTTGCATCGGTAAAGGCACCTTTCTCATGTCCAAATAATTCAGATTCAATTAAATTATTTGGGATTGCTGAACAATTCAGAGCAACGAAAGCAGATCCATGGCGAGGACCATGGTCGTGAACCCAACGGGCATAAGTTGACTTACCGGATCCGGTTGGGCCATCAATAAGAAGAGGAGGGAGGTTATTCTTTAGCCGCTGGTCTACTTCCGTAATTTTAGTAAGTTGATGTAAGTCTTCCTTAAAAGCACCTTCGAAAAACAAGTTGGCAGTCTTTCGCTTTCTTCTCTCAGAGTCATGTTGGAGCAGCCTTTGATTTTTACGCTGCCTGTCACACTTCATAAAAAGAAAGGGGATTTCATCAATTTCAAAAGGTTTAGTTAAGTAATCAACTGCACCAAGTTGCATAGCCTCCACCGCCGATTGAATTCCGCCTTCTGCAGTCATTAAAATAGTGAAGGTATTACTTGGTAGTAATTCTTCGCGAAGAAGTTCAAGGCTTTCCCCGTCGGGAAGGTTAAGATCAAGCAAAGCAAAATCGAAAACAAGATTCTCAAGTGCTTTTCTTGCTTCCTGCAGATTAATGCAAGTGGTTACCCCGACCTCAAGTTTCTCAAACTTTGCAGCTAGACGCTTTGCTAAAAAAGAATCGTCTTCCAGTACAAGAATTTCCTTATTCTTGAAGAATGTTTTGGGCTGTTCATTTTGCTCCATTGACATAGCTTTCGCATGCAGTCCTCGGGGAAAAGAAAAGACTTTGCAAATCCTTTTTGTCGATCCATTATATTATCTGTGGGAAATAAGTGGGTAATTCTAGTGGTTTTGCTTTTCGTAACGCTGAATATTAGTGCTAAAGTTACTCCTCTCGCTCAGGATCCAGATTGGTCAAAATTAGATCCATTTCAAAACCTTTGGTCTTTGGAGAGTTTTCGTTCTGAACTCAAAAATATTTATTGTCCGAGGGAGAGCTGGTGGAAGCCATGGATTAAATTTGAACCTGGACAGGTATTAATCAGAAAAAAAGCTGGAAAAGAAGATTGGTATATCTTGCAGTGCTTGCCCATTTCTAAAGGGGAAGAAAAAGATCAGAATCTAAGCGTTCCCTTAGAAATAAAAACGATTGCCTTGGATCCTGGGCACATAGGGGGGGAATATGCGGAAATGGAGGGAAGGAGTTTTAGAATGGGAGAGGATGATTTCGTAAAGGAGGGAGACCTGTCCCTAAAGGTTGCCAAAAGGATAAAGGATTTACTCGAAGAAAAAGGCTTCAAGGCCATTCTAGTACGAAGTAATTTAAAACCCGTTACAAAAAGAAAACCGCAGGCATTTGAAGCATTGGTGGAAACTTGGATTAAAGAAAGGGATTTTACCAACTTGCCAGTGGAAGAAATCGAAATTTTGAAAAGAAAAAGACGAGAGATGCTGTTTTACCGAGTCAGTGAAATCCATGCACGAGCTAAACTCATCAATGAGCACATCCAACCAGATTTGACGATTTGCCTTCATCTGAATGCGGCTCCCTGGGGGGATGAAAATAAGAAAGAGCTTGTTGACCGAAACGATTATCATGTTCTGGTTAATGGATGCTACATGGGCGGAGAATTAGCCTTTGATGATCAGCGTTTTGAGATGATTTTTCGATTGCTTAGTGCTTGGCAAAAAACAGAGCAAATTTTTGCCGAGAAAGTAAGTGTTTCTTTTGGCCGGAAAACTGGATTACCTGCTTTTGCCTACAAGGGACCTAATGCGTTGAAGGTGGGAAATACCCCAGGGGTTTGGGCAAGAAACTTATTGGCAAATCGAATTTATCAATGCCCGGTTATTTTTATGGAACCATATATTGCCAACTCGAAAACTGAATATGAACGGATTCAACTCGGTCCATATGAGGGAACGAAGAATTTTGGACTTCATCCGAGATTATCCTTGGTTGAAGAGTATGCCCAGTGCTTACTCGAAGGAATTCTGGCAGCGACGGGCAAGTAACAGGGTTACGCTTTTATTTTTTGACCGCATCTTGAGCCATTTTTTTCAGGGCATCCGTATGCTCATCAACCGCAGTCCTCGGGCCTGTCATTTTGATAAAAATGGAACCAGCCGGGCCGTCAATGATAGCAGCAGTTAGTGCGTAGCCTGGTTTTGGGGTTTTGGGCCCAAAAGGTCTTCCGCTTAGAAAAGTTCCATGGGCTTGTGCAAAAGTTAGGCTGTTATCACCAAATTTTTCAGTTTTCACCACTTTTCCCTGCGGGTCCTCGAATTGTTTCATCCAGCGGTCTACATTGGCTTGGATTCCTCCTGCACCCGTGGAGCCAAAGTGGAAAAAAGCAATTTCCACTTTTTCCTTGGACTTGCTTTGAGCCTCAAACTGAGCCTTGCGCATGTTGGAAGTCGGTTTGGAAGAAACCCATTCGCTGGGCGGATTGAAAGTAAAGCCTGCCACCTCCAAGCCATAGCTCAATGAGGGGATCAAAAGAGGGATGGCTAAAAAGGAAAAGAGTAAGATTTTCTTCATAGTAAATAGAATTTCTGGTGGGTGATTAGTTAGTGAATGGTTATTTTAAATTTCAAACAGAGCTAATTCTTTTTGAAAATCATAAAGTGTTGTTGTGGTAAAACTGAAAGGGTTTTCTCCCACTTGAATCCAACCACTTCAATTTCTTCGATTGCCTGTTTTTCAGTCATCTTGTGAAGGGGTTTAATGGGAACTTTCTTATCCTCTTTTCTATATTCGATCAAAATCAATAGTCCATCTTTTTTGAGAGATTTGAAAATTGAATTTGCCATTTCTCTAGGATGCGAAAATTCGTGGTATGCATCTACAATTAAAGCCTTATCAATACTAGACGGTTCAAGCATGGTTCGAGTGATCGTGCTTTGAATAGGGAAAACATTTGTGACCTTTTGTTCTTTGATTTTGGCCCGAATAATGCCAAGCATCTTAGGAGAAATATCTACCGCAAATACTTTTCCACGAGGGACCAGATCTGACATTCTGAAAGAGAAATAACCGGACCCTGCACCAATATCGGCAATTCGATCCGCTGGTTTGATCTTCATGCTTTTAATGAGAAGATCCGTTCTTTCTTCTTGCTCCCTCCTAGGCCTTTCAAGCCAAGAAGCTCCCAAATGCCCCATAACTTGGGAAATCTCTCTACCCATGTAGAACTTACCGATACCATCACGCGAAGCAGTACCTAGCTGATAAATACTTTCTTTTTCTTCTTTTGGGTTATCCGCCGAAAAAACAGATGTAATGCTTACGGAAATTAGAAGAGCAAGGGCGTGAGCAAGAGGGTTTGAAAATAACGGCATTCATCTTTTTTTCGAGAAATGAATGCTTTTGCAAATCAATATTGCTGGATTCAAACGGAAAAGATAGGTAGTATTGAAAACCATGAAAGTAATCAGAGCGAAAAGTGCAGGATTTTGTTGGGGAGTTGAAAGAGCAGTACAAGTTGCTCGGGACGAAGCACAAGGAGGAAAAAAAACCGTCTACACCGATGGTCCCTTGATTCACAACCGTCAAATGATGAGTGCATTAAGTTCGGAAGACATTCGCGAGGTAGGTGATTATCAAAGTCAATCGGAACTCGACCTTAGCAAAAAAGAAGATAAGGAATCTGTCTTGGTTGTTAGAGCCCATGGGATTTCTCCAGAGAGGAGAAAATATTTAAGGGGGTTAGGACTTCCTTTCCGTGACGGCACTTGTCCTGATGTTGGGATCATTGCGGGTAAAGTGAAGGTGCATGCGGATAGAGGATATGATGTCGTAATTTTCGGAGATCCGGAACATCCGGAAGTAATCGGACTGATGGGATATGCAAAGGGTAAAAGCCATGTCGTGCGAAATTTAACTGAACTGGCTAGCCTTCCCCCATTTAAAGGTGGAGTAGCTCTCGTTTCTCAATCCACAATGTTCACTCATGAATTTAAGGAAGTATCTAGAAAATTATCCGAAATCTATCCCGATATTGCTGTTTTTGACACAATCTGCGGTGCGACTAAGGAAAGGCAGTCCGATTTGGTCGGTCTGGTCGAAGGAGGAGCGGAAGCAATCGTGGTTATTGGCGGCAAGCATTCGGCAAACACAAGAAAGCTTGCGAAGCTTGCAGCGGAGCAACAAAAGCCAACCTATCATATTGAGACTTTTAAAGATCTGGATTTGGACTCTTTGAAGAAATTTCAGACGGTTGGAGTTACCGCTGGTGCTTCTACCCCTGAATTTATAATTAGAGAAGTGTGTGAAAAACTTGAAAAACTTGAACCTTAAATAAATGAGCATGGAAATACCCAATGCTTTGGCTGAGCGTTATGCATCGGTCGAAATAAAATCAATCTGGTCGGCAACCGGGAAGGTTATTCTCGAGAGGGAATTCTGGATTGCCGTCATGCGTGCTCAAAGAGAATTAGGCTTGGATATTGATCTCGAGGCGATTGAAAGCTCTGAAAAGGTTAAGGCGGTGGTAGATCTTGAAGGAATCCGAAGGCGCGAGCAGGTTTCAAAGCATGATGTGAAGGCAAGACTTGAGGAATTTGCAGATAAGGCAGGTCATCAGCACGCACACAAGGGGATGACCAGTCGTGACTTAACTGAGAATGTAGAACAATTACAAGTCCACCGTTCACTTGGAATTATTCTGGAGAAATCGATTGCTGCATTGCTGGCATTAGCACAAAGAGCTGAGGAATTTAAAGATCTTCCAATTACTGCACGTTCTCACAATGTGCCTGCTCAGTTGACTACTTTAGGTAAACGTTTTGCAACTTGGGGTGAAGAATTAGAGAGAAATGTGGAGGCCTTGAGCAGGTTGTGTGCGAATTATCCATACCGGGGAGTGAAGGGGGCGGTTGGGACTTGTTTGGATCAAGTTACATTGTTGGGTAGCGTGGAAAAAGCACAAGAACTCGATCAGAAGGTAATCACTCATTTAGGTGCCACTGCAAATTGGGAGAATGTAGGACAAGTTTACCCTAGGAGCTTAGATTTTGAAGTGGTCTCTCTTCTAAGTAAAATGGCATCCGCACCATCTAGTTTTTCGAAGACTTTACGAATCATGGCCGGTCATGAATTGCTAGGGGAGGGATTTGCAAAGGGACAAACCGGATCCTCTGCAATGCCGCACAAGATGAACAGTCGAAGCTGTGAGAGAATCAACGGTTTTCACACCATCCTTAATGGGTATCTAACCATGGTTTCTCAACTTTCAGGCGATCAATGGAATGAGGGGGATGTATCCTGCTCTGTTGTTCGACGAGTCGCACTCCCAGATGCCTTTTTCGCTATGGATGGCTTGCTTGATACCTTTCTTACTGTCTTGAAACAAATGGAGGTTTTCCCTTCTATGATTAAATCTGAATCCGAAAAATACCTGCCTTTTTTACTTTCAACCACAATTATGATGGAAGCGGTTAAAGAAGGAGCAGGAAGAGAGGATGCCCATGCTGCGATCAAAGAGCATGCAGTCGCCACAGTTAAAGAACTGAGAACAGGCGTAGTGAAAGAAAATGATTTGATTACCCGCTTAGCAAATGATCCACGCATCGGTCTCGATTCGAAAAAAGTAGGAAACCTGATGAGAGAAGGAGAAAAAAGAGTGGGTGCAGCAGACGGACAGGTGGAATATTTTGTGAAAAAAGCGGAATCTTGGGGTGGAAGGTATCCTAATGCTCAAGATTATCATCCTCCCGCAATACTCTAGAATCCAGAATTCCTGAGGGTTTTCAGAGATTGTGGAATTTTTGCGATTGCCAATCTAGCTCTGTTCGTTGAAAGAATGGGTGCTTTTTTCATCAATAAATTTTGTCATGTCAGAAGAACTAGAGGGAAATTGTTTGGTCGCCCAATCAGGGGGACCAACTGCTGTTATTAACGCAAGTGTCGCAGGAGTAGTCGCCGAAGCACTTAATAACCCATGCATCGAAGAGGTTTACGGTGGAATGAATGGAGTTTTAGGAATTTTGAATGAGGAAATCATTGATCTTGCTGAGGAATCGCAACAGAATGTAAGGGGTCTTCGGTATACTCCTGCTTCAGCATTGGGAACTTGCCGGTTTAAGTTGAAGCGAGACCAGGAATACGAGCGTATTATAGAAGTGTTTGAAGCTCATAATATTCGTTATTTCTTCTATTGTGGAGGGAATGACTCACAGGATACAGCGGATAAGATTTCGAAGCTTGCTCAGAGTAAGGGTTATGATTTAAGGGTCATCGGCGTTCCAAAAACGATCGACAATGATCTGGTTACCACCGATCACAGTCCTGGTTATGGAAGTGTGGTGAAATATATTTGTTCGGTAGTTCGGGAATCTGCGATGGATCACGAAGCGATGGGGCAACATGATTTGGTTTCGATTATTGAGGTTATGGGTCGAAATGCTGGTTGGATTGCGGCAGGTTCCACCTTGGCTAAGGCCAAAGATAATGCCAATGATGCTCCTCATTTGATTCTACTACCAGAAGTCCCTTTTTCAAAAGATAAATTTATTGAAGATGTTCAAGCGGTTTTAAAGAAAAATAAATATTGTTTGGTAGTGGTCGGGGAAGGCTTGATCGATAAAGATGGAAACTATATCGCCAATTCAGCCTCTGGACAGGATTCATTTGGTCATCAGCAACTTGGTGGAGTTGGAGATTTCTTAGCTAGTGTAGTAGAACAAAATTTAGCTGTTAAGGCTCGATCTTCAAAACTGGGAATTGGACAAAGAGCAGCGGCTCATTGTTCTTCGCAGACTGATAATGATGAGGCTTTTTTGGCTGGGAAAGCTGCAGTTAAAGCTGCGGTTGCTGGTGAAACTGATAAAATGGTAATTCTAGTCCGAGCAGAAGGTGAAAATTATCAATGCGAAACGAGCTTGGCTCCTTTATCGGAAATTGCGAACGGAGTGAAAGAAATTCCAGAAGATTGGATTTCAGAAGACGGCATAAGCATGAACGCAAAATTCATAAAATATTGCCAACCTCTTATTCAGGGCGAAGTCGAGGTTCCTTTCGAAAACGGGGTGCCTTCATATGTACGACTTTCCAAGAGAAGAATTCGCAAAGTTTTGGACCCTCACGAATTCGAATGAGATAAGTCTTAGGATTCTTTCATTATTGAAAGAATATTAAAAGTGGGTTCCAAACTTAGGGAAAATTTAAGTAATTATGTAGCTATCCCAGCTTCTTTGTATTGATTTTACTCACTTTCATTATGCATTGTGGTCAAATGGTATAGATAAACAAAGGGGCAATAATTTGAGACAACCCGCTTACCTTCACGGAACGACTTCGTTTTCAATCAACTGATCAAAAGTCTGTCTCTTTCTTATAAATGAGAGGCTGCCATCTTCTTTTTTTAAAATCTCTGCAGCTTCTGGAAATGAGTTGTAATTTTTTGCGGACATCGAAGAGCAATATGCCCCAGTGCCCTCAATGACGCAAAAATCACCAACCTCACCCCGAAGTAAATTTCGAGGAGCTAAAGCTTCGGGGTCGCCACTGGCGGGGGTGAGTAAATCTCCGGATTCACAGCAGTGACCGACGACCACTTGAGGGCACTGGTTCCGAAATTTTTCCTGCCCCGCTTCAGGGATAATGAAAATAGGATGTTGGGCTCCGTATAGACTGGGACGAAGAATTTCTGTCATTCCTGCATTTAGTTTAAGAAAACGGTATCCATCCTTCCCGGTGCTTGTAATATCTTGTACATGCGTTACCAGACTACAGGCATGGGCAAGAAGGAATGTTCCCGGTTCGATTTCCAATTTTAACTTCCTACCCGTTTCTTTAGCGAAATCGATAAAAAGATTTTTTACTGGTTCTCCAATTTCTTGTAAGTTCGTCGCATTTTCATCAGGCATTCTAGCAACTTTATAACCACCTCCAAGGTTCAGGGACTGGACATTTGGAAATCTTCTAACGATATCCAAGCTCATCGAAGCAACCTTTTTCCAAACTTCCGGGTCCGAACCTGAACCGATATGAGTATGAATCCTTTCTACTTTCAAACCATACTCGCCGCATAGTCTTTTGGCTTCTTCCAAATCTTCTTTCCAAATCCCAAAACTACTCGCGGGTCCTCCCACATTGGTACGATTGGTTCCACCAGACCCCATTCCAGGGTTGAAGCGCAATCCGACTCTTTGATTTGGAAGCCAGGTTCCAAAACGGTGAATTTGGTTTAGGGAGCAAAGGTTTACTTTCACTCCATCATGGACGAAGTATTTGATTTCTTCCGATAATTCTTGAGAACTTAGGGAAATTGATTCCGTTCCATAACCGGAGCGAATGGCTCTATCAACCTCGTGGACCGAACTTGCATCAATGCCAATCCCAGCCATATTGAAAATTCTCAAAATTGCAGCAGTAGGAGCTGCTTTCATGGCGTATCTGGCAAAAAAGCCAAATTCGTGTGGAAAGGCTAAGACCGAGCGGGCATTTTCCTTCAAGGTTTTTTCATCATAAACGAAAGAGGGGGTTCCAAATTCGATTTTGATTTGTTCAAGATCGTTTGAAGTTAAAAATCGTGGTTTTTCCATATGCGAATTCAAAAATTTATCGTAGCCAATGGTTAAGAAGAAGCAAGCCAATGGAAAAGTTTTATTTCTTACTCAAAATCAAAAACTTAAGCTTAATTTTGTTTTCTTGTGATTCAATGCAGGAAATTTCTCGCGGAAAAGTTTCTTGCCAATCTGGAAAGAACACATCTCCCTCAAAATTGGAGTCAATGAGAGTAATATATAGACGGTCTGCGATGGGCATTGCTTCTTGATAAACCTTTTTACCCCCGCAAATCCAGATTTCTTTTTTGGATTTCCGAGCAAGATGAAGGGCTTCAATTAAGGAATAACATCGATGAGCATTTTTAAAAGATCCAGAGTGGGCTTTACTTAAAACGATTACCTCTCGTGAGGCCGCATAGGATTCAAAATCTTCGAAGCATACCCTTCCCATAATCAGGATGCCGTCTTTTGTTTTATTTAGGAAATAGTTCCAATCCTTTTCTATTTTCCAAGGTAATTTACCCTTGTGCCCAATCAGTTTATTTCGATCGCAAGCTACAATAATATTGATCATGAAAAAGAGGTTGGATTAATTAAAAGTTAATTGGATGTGGATAAATTTTCTTTATTCTATGTTATGCAAATAAGTAGCGGGAAAAATGCAAACAAACAGCACACAATTTGGAGAAAGGCTTTCTTTACCGGACATATGGCAAAGAAAGGCGTTGAATTGTTTGCGTCAAGGAGATGATGTGGTCTTACACGCCCCTACTGGAGCGGGTAAGACTTATGTGTTTGAACAATTAATTGATAGTGGTTGGAAAGGAAGGGCGGTGTATACCGTACCAACTCGAGCTTTGGCCAATGACAAATTCAGAGAATGGAAGGAGCGAGGCTGGGAAGTTGGACTGGTTACTGGTGATTTACGCTTTCGTTCCGATGCCAGAATAATAGTGGCAACCCTGGAGACGCAGAGAAATGTTCTAGGCTCGGGGAAGGGACCAGATTTATTTGTAGTGGATGAATATCAAATGCTGGGAGATTTAAGGAGGGGGCCTGGGTATGAGGTTACATTGGCGATCGCTCCCAACCGGGTTCGTTTGCTGTTGATGAGTGGAAGTGTTGCTAATTCCTTAGAAGTTGCGGATTGGTTAAGAAGTCATGGTAGAAAAGTCTCTTTAGTAACCGAAGGGAAGCGTCCGGTTCCCCTCGAAGAAGTTTTTGCTGAAGCTTTGTTACGAAGGCCTTTTCAGGGAAGGAGAATCAGGGGGCACTGGCCAAAATTAATTCATGCTGCCCTGAATGCAAACCTTGGCCCACTGCTAGTCTTTGCACCTCGACGAAAGGCTGCCGAAGAACTAGCTTGGCAATTGGCCGCAGAATTGCCTGAGGTGGACTCACTAGAATTGACAACGGAACAAAAAAAAGTCGGAGGTAAAGAATTGGTTTCCCTGCTGAAGCGACGAGTAGCTTATCATCATAGTGGTCTTGATTACATCAAGCGTGCGGGTTTGGTTGAACCTCTTGCAAAAACAGGGCAACTCCAAGTTGTAGTTGCCACAACCGGACTGGCCGCTGGCATTAATTTCTCAATGAGGTCCGTGTTAGTTACCGACAGGGAATATCGAACCGATGAAGGTGTTTTTCTACTTCGTCCCGATGAATTGCTCCAGATGTTTGGACGAGCTGGTCGCCGTGGTCTGGACGACCGCGGATATATTATCGTGGCCCCGAAACAAGCCCGGATGGCAGACGCGAGGCCACTAAAATTGAAGCGCTCCTATACTTTGGATTGGCCTGCGTTAATTCGAATTATGGGTGATGCAGTTGTTAAGAATGAGAATCATGTTGCAGCGGCTCGTTGGCTGGCCCAACGACTTTTCTCAGAGCAAGAAGTTCATTTGGGTTTTCGTAACTCCTTATCTGATTTCATCAAGTTAAAGAATTCAAAAAAAGAATCTGAAAAAGCTGTGGTCGAAGAAAGTGATGAACGAGATCATGTGATTGAAATGCGGAATTCAATTGGTCTTTGGGAGAGAAGAGGAGGGAAGTTACAAGCTAAATTAGGGGATGCATTGGTTTTGAAGAAAGGAGAGTGGGTCAGTGCTCTGACCTTACCTGATACCCTCAGCAAAGTCCAAGCGGGAAATCCTTGTAGGTTTGGCAAAAGGAAAAATCCGACTTATGGAAGGGAACTACCACTGGCAGTTTATGATCAAGATTCGAGTGGATCTTGGGTGACTTTGATCAAGTCGTTTCGAAATAAGTTGAGGGAGGCGGTGAGAGCAGAAGAACCTAAAATACGAAAGAAATTTTCCCGTAAGAAATGGAGACGTGATGGACTGGAAGAAATCTTACGAGAATTCTTTCCCCGAGTTTCAACCGGAGGGGAATTAGATTGTTTTATTGATCGCGGAAAAGTTTTGGGTGCTCGTTTGCGTTATGAAAGTGCAACTGTTTTAGCATGGCGGGATGCCCGTGGTAAAATTTTACTAAACCCGCCTTTGCGCAAGACTACGAGGGTATACGATTCCCCTTTTCGTGATATCTCCGATTCCAAAAATGCTGATAGTCTTCAAAATCTTACGGCTGCAGAGGCATGGTTCGAACTTGGCCTGATTGATGAAAAGGCAAAGCCTACGATGAGAGGTACAGTATTTAGTTGTTTCTCAAGAGGTGAAGGTTTGGCAATTGCCGCGGCTTTAGAAGATCAAAATTACCCCATAAAAGAACTTGTTCTCGATTTGGTGAATTTGAGGGCAGGTCACCGCTTTGTTTCTTTCAGCCAGTCCGAGTCCCGGCTAGCAATCGTTTGTCGAGAGACTTTTGGTTTTCGGGATTGTTCCGGTTATTTACGAGCCGGTCTACCTCTTGAATATGGAGAGGGTGCAGCAGAGATCATCCGAGACGAATCTATCATCAAGAGCCAAAATCATCCAGACTACGAACTCAGTGCTGGTGACTGGGAAAGAGTGAAAGTGGAGTGGAGAAGTTTACTATCCCTAATTGCAAATGGAATCGAATTGCCCTTCCACCGATGGAGTGCCTTGCAAGATGAGGCATTGCATATTCTTGGAGGCAAGGGAATTTCAGTGGAGCTACCCAGTTTACCCGAAATGCCGGTTAGACAAAAAGAACGCTTTCGAAACTAGGAGATACTTGAAAGCGAATGTAATATTTCAGTGGATTCCTTAAGTTTTAACCGGTTTTCAACCAACTGAGCTTTAGCACCTTCTACCACTTTTGGTGGGGCATTTGTAACAAATTTTTCATTGTTCAGTTTGTATTCAATCGAAAGAATAATCTTTTCAAGGTTATCTATTTCTTTCTTCATCCTTGGTATTTCCACTTCGACATCTACCCCGCTGGATAGGTCCAAGTAAAAGGAGCCCAAATTGGAAACAATCGCAGGAAGGCCAGACTTAGGAGCATCAATACGCTGCAGTGATTTTGCTCCAACGGCTTGCAAAATAGATCTTTTCATTTTGGAAATAAGTTTGGAACATTCCTCCCCCGAAACATAAAAGAATTCAACTTCTCGGTTGTTGGATAGATTCCTTTCTGCCTTCAAGGCTCTAAGTTGAGTAACCAGTTCCCGTACAGACTCAATTTCTGCCAAAGCATTCGGATCAAGTTCAATCTTAGTTTGAGCAATTGTTTCCATGAATCCAGTACCGCTCATGGGAGCAATACTTTGGATTGAATCACCATCACTAAAGCCCAATAAGGTCCATAACTCTTCGGTAATAAACGGTGTAAATGGGTGTAGTAAAAGCAGAATTTCACGAAGGCAAAAGTCCTGGATGGCAAGGCAGGTTTCTTTCGAAGACTCAACCTTTATTCTCTTTTTTGAATCCTCAACATACCAGTCACAGAAATCACTCCAGAAGAATTTGTAGATGGCATGCAAAACGGAATTAAATTCATAATCTTGGTAGAAGTTTTCCACTTCATCGATAGTAACCTTCAAGCGGATTAGAATCGCAGCATCTTCGTCTTTTATCTGCCCGGGTTGAATACGAGAGAGAATTTGAGTCACAGACTGATTGCCCGAGGTACTTCCAGAGAGGGCCCGGAAACGGGATACATTCCATAATTTATTACAAAAGTTCCGACCTTGCTCAATTCTATCCTCGGAGAACCGGATATCTTGGCCTTTAGGCGCAATACTCATAATTCCGTGTCTCAGACCATCGGCACCATATTTGGTGATGAGATCAAGGGGTTCAGGAGAATTACCCAAAGACTTTGACATCTTCTTGCCCTCACCATCACGAATGATTCCAGTAAAGTAAACATGCTTAAACGGAACTCGTTTTGGCAATTCATTGCCGGGAATTTGTTGATCTGGTTTGTAAGATCTACCGTCAAATTCAATACCTGCCATGATCATGCGGGCAACCCAGAAAAAAATAATATCCGGTCCAGTTACCAGTACTGAAGTGGGATAAAAGTAGTTAAATCCCTTCTGTTCCATCTCCTGTTCATCGGGCCAACCTAGAGTCGCTAAAGGCCATAACCACGAAGAGGCCCAAGTATCGAGTACATCCTCATCCTGATCCCAGTTTTCCGGATCTGAAGGACCGGATACGGAAATATGCCAATTCTCTGGGTCTGTTCGAACCTTACCCTTTCGATACCAGACCGGAATCCTGTGCCCCCACCAAAGTTGCCTGCTAATGCACCAGTCCTGAATATTGTCCATCCAGTGGAGGTAGGTTTTTTCCCACCGTTCTGGGAAAAATTTGATATGGCCTTCCTTTACCATTTTTTTGGCCTCTTCCACCCGCGGGTATTTTAAAAACCATTGTTCGGAAAGCCTGGGCTCAATCGGGACATCCGCTCTTTCTGAGAAACCAACATTATTTTCATAGGGTTCTTCTTCGAGGAGATAACCATCCGCCCTCAGTTTGTCACTGATCATTTTTCGGGCAGCGAAACGATCGATACCAGCGAAATCAAAGCCCGCAGCTTCACTTAGAGTACCATCCGCGTTTAATATCTCAATCAAAGGAAGATTATGACGCTGAGAAATCTCAAAATCCAGCTTATCATGTGCGGGAGTGATTTTGAGAACACCGGTGCCGAATTCTCGATCCACTGCACTGTCCGCAATAATCGGGATGGCCATTGGATTGATTGGCCTCATCACATGTTTTCCTTGTAAGTTTTTCCATCTCGGATCTTCAGGATGAATGGCAAGTGCCACATCACCAACAATCGTTTCGGGCCGAGTTGTACAGATCTCGAGATATGCCCCTGGAGATTCAACCACATTGTATCTAATTTTGTATAAAATACTTGATTGAGGCTTCATGATTACCTCTTCGTCCGATAAAGCGGTCAAGCTTGCCGGGCACCAATTAACCATTCTTTGCCCACGATAAACATATCCTTTTTTAAAGAGCTTTACAAAGGCTGCCAGCACTGACTTGGAGTAATCTTCGTCGAGAGTATGAACATTCCTGTCCCAGTCACAGGAGCACCCCAATTTCTTCAACTGGTTCAGTATAATTCCCCCGTGCTCATCTCTCCAATTACAAGCTTGTATATTAAATTGCTCTCTTCCAAGAGATTCACGGGTTCTGCCCATTTCCTTGATCGCATTTTCAACTTTGGTTTGGGTGGCAATTCCGGCATGATCCGTTCCCGGTAGCCAAAGAACTGATTTTCCGTTTTGCCTCGCACGGCGAGCAAGAATGTCTTGGACCGTATTGTTGAGTACATGCCCCATGGTCAAAACTCCGGTTACATTAGGGGGAGGGATGACAATCGAATAAGCTTCTTTGTTTGGTCTTACACTAGCACTAAAAGAGCCTTCGTTAAGCCACTTTTTGTATAATCGGTCTTCTACTTCTTTTGGTGAATATGCCTTTTCCATGAAAACAAATTATTAACAATTAGGGTAAGAGGTTTGGGCTAGTAAATAAAAAGTCAGTTGAATTGAAAATAATAACAATACTAAATCTTCCTTGCTTTACGAGAAAAAGCACGACTATTTGCTTTCTGAAACAATTTTATTTTCTTCTGCTTAAATAAAGGGGTCAGGATAATTCCTGCAGCAAAACCACCCAGGTGGGCAGCGATGGCAATACCACCTGCGCTTCTCATGGATTCCGGCAGGGCGATGATTTGCTCGAAAACCCAAAAACCTAAAATTAAATAGGCGGGAAGATGAATCGTACCAATCAGTATCAAAAACCAATAGAAAACTCGAATATTTGCTCTTGGATACACCAATAAATAACCGGCTATAACACCTGAAATGGCTCCCGAGGCACCAACCATGGGAATTTTGGATTCAGGGTCTAGATATAATTGGGCAAAAGTTGCTGCCACACCACAAAGTAAAAAGAAGAAAAAGTATCGGACTTTTCCCATGGCATCCTCCACATTATCTCCAAAAAGATATAAAAAGTGCATATTCCCGAGAAGATGCAAGATTCCTCCGTGACTAAACATCGAGGTGAAAATCGTAGTCCATTCCCATACCGCACCCTCGATACTAAAAGGAGTGAGTTGTTTGATAAATGTAAACGGGATGAATCCGAAATTCGAAAAGTAGGCCATTTGTTCCTTTTGTTCCAGGGGAAATTGATAAACAAAAAAAACCCAAAGGTTTCCTGCGATGAAGCACCAGTTGACAATGGAAAAGCTACGAGTTGGGTTGTCGTCTTTGTAGGGAAAAAGAATCATCTACTATATAACTCAAGACTATACTCAATTCTTGCTTGATTAAAAGTTTCTTGTCCAAATAAAATAAAACGGTGCAGAATGATAAAAAGATAAATCAAGATCCTAGACCCAGGTTGACGGTTTTCCGAAGTGACTCAGGGATTACCATCTCTTTTGGAGAAAAAACTTATTTTATCGATGTCTCTGAGCCCTTTCACAATATTGCACTTAAGGCACTAGAGGGTGACGATTACATCCCTTTTTATGTTGAAGTTGCTCGTAGGGAGGGGATGGGAGAGGAATTTGCAGAATCTATTGCTCAGCAGGTTGAAAAAGTACTCGCCGAAGATTTTGAGGAGTAGGGCGAATTATTCCAATTTGTAGAGTTTAGGGGGACGACCGGTAAAAGTGGAACTTGGTTCGCTCGGTACATACCTTGCACCAGGACCAAAAATTCTTGAATGGATTGCTAAGATTTCCAAATGACCATTCTTTGCTTCATAGCAGATTCTTAACTTGAATGGCTTTTCATCTGGACCAGTAAAAACGATGGAGTCCACCGTTTTACCCTTCAGGGTTGATTGCTGAAAAGCTCCCTTGAGGACTTCACTCCAGTATCCCTTTAATTCCGCTTGGTTTCGGTTAAAAAAGAAAATGGAAACTTTGCTTTTAGACCCAATTTCGCCTTCGTAAATCCCGTCGATACCACTACCTCCACAACTAACCAATAGAATGAAAATTAATAGGGAGGCAATTTTATACATCAATGACATCATCGTCTTTCTTTT
The DNA here is from genome assembly GCA_002364975.1 of Opitutia bacterium UBA3151. GTDB lineage: Bacteria > Verrucomicrobiota > Verrucomicrobiia > Opitutales > Seribacteraceae > Seribacter. The sequence continues at coordinate 31,934 of DEYT01000128.1, forward strand.
TGGAACGAAAGGAACTGGATGCAAAGCCCTTGCCGGTTGTAAAACTTTTGGTGAAATGTTTTTGTATTTTATTAGCAATGGATCTCCTGATTCCGGGAACCAAAAGAGCAAAGCCCAAACCATCGGTTATAATTCCGGGAGTAAGCAATACCATTCCACCAATTACAATCATAGCCCCTTCCACCATTTCCAAAGCTGGGGGACGTCCATTTTGCATTTCAGTTTGGATTTTCCGAAGAATAGAGAGGCCTTGCTGCCGGGCAAGAGTTGCACCCAAAATTCCGGTAAAAACAATTAATCCCAATGTCGGCATCCATCCAATACGTATCCCGAGCATCATCAAAAGCACGAGTTCCGCTGTAGGAATCACAATAAACAAAAACAGTAAGGTTACAAACAGCATAAAATCGTATTTAAACAAGATAGGGAACTTTTTACCTAAAGCAAAGGTGAATTATAAATCCTTAGGTATTAACCCATTTTTATCATTGAAGGTAATTTGGTTCGCTTTCTTTTTGTCATTTCTCTATGGTTTCTACCCTCAATTAAAATACTCTATCATTCTGTAATATGCATAAATTAGTTTTACTTCGTCATGGTGAAAGCCAGTGGAATCTTGAAAACCGTTTTACTGGATGGCACGATGTCAATCTAACCGAACAGGGTGAGCACGAGGGTCGGGAAGCGGGTCGTTTACTCAAGGAAGAGGGATTTGATTTTGATGTCGCTTATACATCCGTCCTTACCCGAGCAATTCGTACCCTTTGGCTTGCCCTTACGGAGATGGATCAAGTTTGGATTCCCGTCCACCGAGAGTGGCGCCTAAATGAGAGGCATTATGGATCTTTACAGGGATTAAATAAAGCGGAGACCGCAGAAAAGCATGGAGATGATCAAGTATTAGTATGGAGAAGGAGCTACGATATTCCACCACCTCCGATGACAAAGGATGATCCAGATTATGCAGGAAAAGATCGTCGTTATGCTAACTTAGACGAAGCAAATATTCCTTTAACTGAGTGTTTAAAGGATACTGTCGGCCGGTTCCTTCCACTTTGGGAGGAAACAATTGCCCCTCAAATCAAATCCGGCAAGCAAGTTTTAATTGCCGCCCATGGCAATTCATTACGGGCTTTGATTAAGTACTTGGACGGGGTAACTGAAGAAGAAATCATTGGTATGAATGTTCCCACAGGGATGCCGCTGGTTTATGACCTTGATGAGAATCTTAAGCCAACAAACCGACAGTATCTGGGGGATGCTGAAAAAGTTGCGAAGGCGATGGAAGCGGTTGCCAACCAGGGGAAAGCGAAATAATCTAAGGCCACCTGCCAACCCTGTGACTTGCACTTTAAGTGATTTTGTTAATAATTAAACATTATGAAAACTCCTAGTGAACAAGAAAAGCCATTGAAGAGAGAATACGATGATTCCTTTGTGGTGACTCCCGAATATCGTGCCTCTTTGCCGGATGTACAGAATTCTGGCGATTCTGAGATGGAAGGTGCAAAAGTACCAATTTTACAAGTCGGCATATCAGGTTTTAAACTTCCTCTCCGTTTTGTTGGGCCTGACGGCGAGAATTTAGCAGTTGAAACAAAAATAACTGGTACGGTTAGTTTGGATGCGGATAAAAAAGGGATCAATATGTCTCGGATCATCCGAATTTTTTATGAATATAAGGACGAAGTTTTTTCTCCAGAAATTCTGGCTGAAATTCTTACCCATTACAAAAATAATTTGGATTCAAAAGAAGCTCGTATAAAATCGGATTTTTCTTACCCCATGATCCAAAGAAGTCTTCGTAGCGGGCTGGAAGGTTATCAGTATTATGGATGTAGCTTCGAAGGTTTGATCGATCGTGCTGACCGAGTTCGAAAAATTATCCATTTTGATTTCGTATATTCTTCTGCTTGTCCGTGTGCATCTGAACTGTCGGAGCACGCGAGGCAGACTCGTGATTTGCTCGCAATTCCACATTCCCAGCGGAGTAAAGCAAGGGTGAGTGTTGAAGTTCACCCTGACCGCGAACTTTCCCTTCTTGAGTTAAGGGATATGTGTATACAAGCTTTGACTACGGAAACTCAAGTCATGGTCCGTCGTGAAGACGAGCAAGCATTTGCGGAAATGAATGGTGCCGAAGTAAAATTCGTGGAAGATGCTGCTCGACTGCTCTATGCTCAGTTTTCAGACGATTCTAGAATTATCGACTTCCGTGTGGTTTGTTCTCATTTTGAATCTCTCCATTCTCATGATGCAGTTGCGGTACTTTGCCGCGGAATTGATGGAGGTTTTCGAGCTGAATACGAAGATTTCTCCAACCTGATTGTTTGATCTAATTCGTTCCTTTTTTTGGACCTTAGTCCTTTGACATGAAATTCGAGATCATTCGGGAAACCGATTGGATTTCAAGACATCATACTGAAATTGAAGGTTTTCGAAAAAAAGCAGATTTTGATAACCATTATTTTGCCAGTCCTTGGCTACAAGTCTGGTTTAAGAGACAAATTCCAAGTACGGCTCCAGTGCTTCTTATTGTGCGTGACCAGCAAAATTCATTGGTAGGATTTTGGCCTTTTGTTGAGAGACCCGGAATCCTTGGATCCAAGGGTCTTTGGCCTTATGTTTATGATGAGGCTAATTATTTCCATCCGATTTGTTTGCAATCTGCAATTACTGAGCTGGTCATAGGATTACAGAGTTTGTTAGGGGAGTTTCTTTTCTGTTGGATCCCTCTCATGAAAGATTCTTTCTGGCATCATTTTTCGAATGCTCGATTCAAAAATGGAAAATATCTTTCCATTTCCCGTAGCCCAAGAAAAACTGCTCTACTTATTCCTCAAGAAGAGACTGAATTTAAAGACTTTTGGGATGAACAAGCAGGAACGAAAAGTAGAAAGTCCTTTCGCTATGATCAAAAAGCCCTCTCACAAAAAGGGAAAATTGCGATCCAAAACTATAGTACTTTCAAGGAGATCAGGTCGGTGATGCCAGCAACCTGTGTGGTGGAGGTGGAGTCTTGGAAATCTAAGGAAGGTGCGGGTTTGTACACCATTCGCGGGAAAAGAGGTTTCTTTTTCGAGTTACTGCCCGAATTGGCTGAGCAAGGAAATGCAAGAGTTGCAATTTTAAGTTTGGATGACCAACCCATTGCTTGGCAAGTTGAACTACTGGGTTCCAGAAATTTGGGAATCCATCATCTCGCATTTGACCAGAGATGGAAAAAATATTCTCCGGGCAAACAATTACTGCATCATCAGCTATCTCTGGCATGGAAAGAAGGAAGAACGATTGATTTTCTCCCGGGAAATTTTGAGTACAAACAAAAGATTTCTACCCTGGTCGAATCTGTTCATGAATTTCACTGGTTTAAGCGATCAATCCGAGGTTTTCTGGCCAGGAAGTTAATCCTCGGAAATATAAAAGTGCGCCAGAAAATTAGACAAAATTCAGGGGAAACAAAGGTCAGCAAAACTATGAAAGAGATTCTCGAAGAAAAGAATGGATGATGAAAACGCTTTGCGGACTTATGCGTCTTCGTTATGATAAATTTTGATGAAAGAACTATCCACCCAGCTTCAATCCATGCGTGAGCAATATGACTGTGAGCCCTTGCGTCGTTCAGCGATGCGTTCTTGTCCATTCGAACAATTTACGGATTGGTTGAACGAAGCGGTTTTAGCCAAAATCTATGATCCTAATGCCTGTAGTTTATCTACCGTTGATGAAAAAGGGTGTCCGTCTGCCCGTGCCGTACTTCTCAAAGGATTGGAAAGGAACAAGTTTATCTTTTACACCAATTATAACAGTAGAAAAGCCAGGCACTTATCGACCAACTCCAATGCCTGTCTTCATTTTCCATGGTTTTCTTTACAGCGGCAGATAATCATAACCGGCGAAGTTTCCAAAACAGAAGACCAAGAGGCTGAAGAATATTTCACTTCCCGACCGCCTTTAAGTAAACTGGGGGCTTGGGCTTCCGATCAGAGTAATGATTTGGATTCCCGCGAAACCCTAGAAAAAGCTTTTTTAAAGGCCCAGGAAAAGTATGGAGATAATCCACCCAAACCCCCACACTGGGGAGGTTTCGGTCTCAATCCAAAGAGTATTGAATTTTGGCAGGGAGGACCCAATCGCTTACATGATCGGTTTATGTACGAACTCGTAGGAAGTAGTTGGAATATGAAGAGATTGAATCCATGACCGAAGACGAACCAAGTAATAATGCAGAAACTTTGGACGAATTACTATCCATGCGAGGAAAACCTTTTTCTGACTGGAAGGAAGAAAGGAAATATTTGCGTGATAAGTGGGGCATGCAAGGGATGGAAGTCAAGATTGATCCAGAAGAATCCGAAGAGCAAGAATCGACACCTGAAAATGTTAAAGAATCATGAACTGGAAAACTGCAGGTAATTACCAAGACATTTTTTACCACAAGTCGGATGGTATCGCAAAGGTTACCATCAATCGCCCACACAAAAGAAATGCTTTTCGGCCCAAGACCGTCTCCGAAATGTATCAAGCTTTTTTGGATGCCCGTGAAGACCCCGATGTCGGGGTTGTATTACTTACAGGTGCGGGTCCTCACACCGATGGTAAGTATGCTTTCTGTTCTGGTGGGGACCAAAGTGTAAGGGGCGATGCTGGCTATATGGACGATGATGGAGTACCCCGGTTGAATGTCTTGGACTTGCAGAAACTGATTCGTAGTATGCCCAAAGTAGTGATTGCTCTGGTTTCCGGATATGCAATCGGCGGCGGGCATGTACTGCATGTGGTCTGTGACCTTACCATTGCTGCGGATAACGCGATCTTTGGGCAGACTGGTCCCAAGGTTGGTAGTTTTGATGGTGGTTTGGGTTCCAGTTATTTGGCTCGAATTGTGGGCCAAAAAAAAGCCCGTGAGATCTGGTACTTATGCCGTCAATACAATGCTCAGGAAGCTTTAGATATGGGTCTGGTTAATCAAGTGGTTCCCGTTGAGGATCTTGAAAAGGAGGGTATTCAATGGGCAGGAGAAATTTTGGAAAAAAGCCCATTAGCAATTCGATGCCTTAAATCCGCATTCAACGCCGAACTGGACGGCCAGTCTGGTATTCAGGAACTTGCGGGTAATGCTACCTTATTGTATTACTTGTCCGAAGAGGGTTCGGAGGGCAAAAAGGCTTTCTTAGAAAAAAGAAAGCCAAACTTCGAAAAGTATCCTTGGCTTCCCTAACCATATTTTTTCCCTTATTTTTCGGAAATCCAAATCCGGAATTTCATAAAAGGTGCATCTATTTTCCCGGATGTCAAACCATCCATGACAATCAACCATGACCAAAATTACATTCGGTTTCGAACGGGATTTTTCGGCAAATGCCGACCTTAGAAAAGCAAAGAAGAAGAGGAGAATAATTTCGAGGTTTGATTCATCTCACCTACGGTTTTGAGCGAATTGTACTCTTTGCCCGCCGTTCTTCATCTTCAGTTCTCCTTGATGGTAGGCAATGTGCCCGGATACAAAGGTAGTATCAATTGAATTGGTAAAAGTCAGTTGTGGAAAGGGGGACCACTGGCATTTGCTGAATAATTCTTTTTTACTCACTTCCGTTTTCTTTGCCGGATCCACCACTACGAGATCTGCCCAGTATCCTTCCCGTAAATATCCTCGTTCTTGTACTTGAAATAATCGGGCAGGTGCATGGCAAGCTCGCTCTACTACAGTTTCGAGCGAAAAACAACGCTGCTCGCACATCTCAAGAAGAAGTAATAAGGAATGTTGAATTAAGGGTAAGCCGGAGGGAGCCAGAAAATAAGATTGCTGCTTTTCATCCCAAGTATGTGGGGCATGATCGGTGGCAATCACCGAGATGGTTCCATGATCGACCGCTTTTCGAATCGCATCCCGGTCCCTTGCCTTTTTGATTGCAGGGTTGCATTTAATTAAAGAACCTAGAGTGGAGTAACTCTTTTCTTCAAACCAGAGGTGATGTACGCAAGCTTCCGCTGTAATCCGCTCATGACTAGGTGTGAAAAGCTTCAATTCTTCTTCGGTGGATATATGCAGAACATGTAGCTTTGCGTTTTCTCTTTCGGCTAGTTCCACCGCCATGGAAGATGATTTTAAGCATGCTTCCCGAGAACGGATGTTTGGGTGTTCCGAAAAGGGTACCTTTTCTCCGAATTTTTCACGGGCCCGTGCCTCCTGATCTTGTATCATCGGAGTATTCTCACAGTGGGTGGCGATAATGGTTGGAGCATGGCGAAAGATTTGTTCCAGAACTGCTTCCTCATCCACCAGCATATTACCGGTTGATGAACCCATAAAAACTTTAACCCCTGCAATGGAAGCAGGGTCGATGGCCTTTACCTGTTCGAGGTTTTCATTGCTCGCTCCGAGAAAGAAGGCGTAATTAGCAAGGGAGTCCCGCTGTGCAATGCTACATTTCTCCTCAAGTTTTTCAGAATCCAGGGTGGGGGGAGAAACATTGGGCATTTCAAAAAAAGTGGTTACGCCACCTGCAACCGCAGCTTTAGATTCCGAGGCGATACAAGCTTTGTGAGTCAATCCAGGTTCTCGGAAATGAACTTGGTCGTCAATGAGTCCGGGTAACACCAGTTTTGCACTTGCATCGATTACCTGACTTTTGGGATAAGTGTTGGGAAGATTAGAGCCAATGTTTTCTATCCTACCATTTTTGATGTACAAGTCTTGCTCCAGTCTGCTGCCCTCATTGATCAAGGTGCCACCAGTTATGACATAATCATTCATTGGATCAAGCTTGGATCATTTCCATTGGCCCGTTCCTATGATTTGATACTTGTAGGTGCAAAGTTCCTCTAATCCCATGGGACCCCGGGCATGTAGACGGTCGGTGGAGATCCCAATTTCAGCACCCAGTCCAAATTCAAAGCCATCGGTGTATCGGGTGCTGGCATTCCAATAAACTGAGGAAGCATCCACCTCACTCAAAAAGCGTTCTGCATTTTTTTGATTCTCGGTAATAATGGATTCACTGTGTCCGCTTCCGAATTGATTGATGAAGGAAATACCTTCCTCCACGGAGTCGACAATTTTTAACGCGAGCCTGAGATCCAAGAACTCCTCGGCAAATTCTGCTTCTCCGGCAGGTGAAACCTCAAAACCTGCCAGTATGGATGTAGCTTCTTCATCGGCAAAAATTCGACAATCATTTTGGATCAGTTCTTCCACGCAAGAAGGTAAAAATTTTTCCGCTACTGACTTTTCGACAATTAGGTTCTCAATTGCGTTACAGACCCCAGGTCGTCCACATTTTGCAGAGACTGCAATTTCTTGAGCCATGGAAAGGTTGGCACTGGCATCGATGTACAAATTGCAGACCCCTTTGTAGTGCTTGATTACTGGAATCCTACTATTTTCCGCAACAAAGCGAATTAATCCTTCTCCACCTCTTGGAATGATGCAGTGAACAAACTCATCCATGGTAAGTAAATGATTCAACGCTTCTCTTTCAGTCGTAGGAATTAATTGCACTGCATCATTGGGCAAAGGGGAGGATATCAAGACCTCGGAAATTATTTCAGCCAAGGCTCGGTTTGAACATTGAGCCTCTTTCCCTCCTCGTAAAATTGAAGCGTTACCAGATTTAAGGCAAAGACCAGCACAATCAATGGTCACATTGGGGCGGGATTCGTAGATGATACCAATTACCCCAATTGGAACTCTGGTTTTTCGGATCTCAAGTCCATTGGGGCGAGTTTTGGATTCAATGATTGCACCTACTGGATCGGGTAATTCAATCAGTTGACGGATGCCCTGAGCCATTCCGTCAATTCTTTCATGAGTAAGACGTAATCGATCGATCATGGCAGAGCTCAATTTGTTTTTCCCCGCAACATCCAGATCCTTTTGGTTTTCTTCCAGTAAGGTCTTACGGTTCGACTCGAGGTTTTGAGCAATGGCTTTCAGGGTTTGATTCTTTTCCTCTTCCGTGGAGCCATTCAACGCGAGTGATGCGGTGCGGGCACGCTGGGCAACGGATTCAATCAGTTCGAATAAGTGATCAGACATATTAATACCCTAAAGGAAGTAGAGGTAGGGGTGAAGAGTATTCGACTTTCAACTTTTATTTTTGAAAAAAAGAGCCCCCAAGTCAGGGGGCTTTTTTAAAATAGAATACTGTAAAGGATTACTTAGGACTCCTTCTTTTTCTTGCCCTTGCCTTTGCCATCTCCTTTTCCTTTACCATCAGGTTTCTTTCCCTTTCCCACTTCACCAGGCTCGGGGCGCGAGGCCATGGCTGCCTTTCTTTCTTCGTCATTTAATTTTCCATCTCCATCCTTGTCGAATTTTTCCATTACTTCTTTCTTGCGGGCCGCCATTGCTTTATGGGCTTCTGCCTTTTCTTCTTCATTTAATTCACCATCCCCATCCTTATCGAATTTTTTTACCAAAAATGGTGGCATCTTTCTCTTGGCCATCATGGTTTTACGAGCCTCTGCCTTTTCATCATCGCTGAGTTTTCCATCTCCATCCGTGTCAAATTTCTTAATCATTTCTTCACGGGATGGACGGTCACCGGATGGGCCTCCCGACTTTTTCCCTTTTTCTGGCTTCGCCGCGAAACCGAA
>DEYT01000128.1:40912-45425 GCA_002364975.1 Opitutia bacterium UBA3151
GGTTTGGGTTATTGTTTAGGAGAAAGTAATCGAACAGATTTTGTGCCAAGAAATATGTCTTTACTTAAGTTTTTTAAGATCAATAGTTAGTGAAATCCTGTGGGCTTAAGATTTAACCCTGAATGATTCTTTTTAGGAATATTTCCCGAGGTTGTTTTCTGGTTTTGGGAAATATTTCCCGCCTTGAAGAAATTGAAACCTGAAGAAAGTAAAACATCTTTGCATTTTATATTATTCTTCAAACTCGAAATAGTCCCTAGAATTTTGAAAACAAATTCTTTTTGCCATGTCTCCAATGAGTTCAAAGTCAGCGGGTACAAATCCTTCCTCCATCCATTCTCCAAGAAGGTTGCATAGGATTCGGCGGAAATATTCATGCCGTGGGAAAGAAAGAAAAGAACGGGAGTCAGTCAGCATTCCCACGAAGCGGGAAAGCAATCCAATATTCGCAAGAGTCTTGAGTTGCTCCAACATTCCATCCCTTTGATCTAGGTGCCACCAACCGGATCCAAATTGCATTTTCCCAGGGATTTCTCTCTGGAAGTTTCCAAGCATTGTGGCAATGGTTAGGTTGTCCGCCGGGTTAACATTGTAAAAGATTGTTTTTGGCAATGCATCTTCTTTCTCCAGCTTGTTTAGGAAAACCGACATCTTTTCTGCTTGAGGGAAATCCCCAATCGAATCTCCGCCCGCATCCGGACCAAAGCATGCCATAAGTCTCGAGGAGTTATTGCGCAAGGCTCCCAAATGTATTTGCATCGTCCAATTCTTTGCTTTGTAGAGCTTACAAAGATAAAGCATTATGAATGAACCGAATTTTTCGGCTTCTTCCTCGCTTGCATTTTCTCCATCGATAACATGATCAAAGATTTTTCTTGTTTCTTCCTCGGAAGGGAATTCCGAAAAACATTGAAGAAATGCATGATCTGATAGACGGGATCCGAGTGAATGAAAGTGATTTACCCGCTTGGCTAAAGCTTCAAGATAATCACTCAAATCCAAAATAGTGATTTCTGAAGTTTCCTGTAGTTGAGCAATCCATTGAATAAAGCTTGCTGCATCTTTCACGCCCCATGATTGATCCGGTCTAAAGGTGGGAAACACTTGGGTTTCGACACTCGAATCTTGGGCAATGGCCTGATGGTGCTCAGTGGGTAAAGCTGGATCGTCGGTTGTGCATACGGTTTCTACTTGAAATCGCTTTAGCATTCCCCGGGCCGTGTAATCATCACCTTTAAATTTTTCATTCGCTTGCTCCCAAATCTCCTCTGCGGTTTCTGGGCCTAGTAGGGTATCGATGTCCAAGCAGCGTTTAAGCTCCAGATGAGTCCAATGATAAAGAGGATTTCCAAGAGTATGGGGCAGGGTAGATGCCCAGGCTAGGAATTTTTCCTTTGGATCTCCTGATCCACTGACTAATTCTTCGGGAGTGCCATTGGCTCGCATCGCCCGCCACTTGTAGTGGTCTGCTTCCAACCAAGCATCAGCTAGGTTTTCAAATCTTCGATTACTCGCGATCTCTAGTGGGGGGAGATGGTTGTGGAAATCAAGAATTGGCTCATCTTTTGCATAATCATGATAAAGCCTGACTGCTTGGTCATTGGATAGTAGAAAATTGTCGTGAATAAAGCTCATTGAGGGATTAATAAATTTTAATTTTTACTTTCTTGATTTTGCCGTCAAACGCGAATGATTCCGGATCTTCTCCGACTGAGCCCCCCTCATCTCTTCCAACCTGTAAGCCATCGACCGGCATTTCTTTGACCAAACCACTCACTTTCCCGCTTCCGAGTTTTCGGTTTCCTGAATACAGATTCACCTCTCCACTTGAATCTAGCTTAGTGGAAATTTTTAAATCCTTGTTCCCCAGTTTCTCTGTCGCTTTTACCTTTTCAACTTTTCCCGCAAGGCAAATGATGAAGTGAATAACACCCTCCTGTATGAATAAGCTCCAACCATGGGTATCCCCACCTTGAGCCACCAAGATTCCATTTCCCTGCTTTTCGATCTGCACCTCGACTTCGAAGGCTTTCTTAGCAATCATGGGAGCCGCTCCCATCGGCAGGTTTGCATCTGGTTTCAAGTTGAAATTTTTCTTTTTGCTGAAGTTACTTTTCTTCCGATTCCATGGCCAAGGTTTTGCTTTAGCTTCGATTGCCCAAGTTTCCCATTTCTCTGCCATCTCTTTTGCCCGTTTTTCGTGCACGGATGCCAGATTATTCAATTCCGAACGATCCGCATCTAAATCGTAGAGTTCCCACTCTCCATTGGCACCTTTGGCAACGAGTTTCCAACCACCGATTCGAATTGCCCGGTTTCCTTCATGTTCCCAATAGATTGGATCTTCTCTTTGGATCTTTTTTCCGGAAAATGTGGGTTTAAGAGAGACCCCCTGCATTGGTACGATCTTTTGTCCTTCATCTTCTTCGGGGTAATCTGCCCGGGCTAAATCTACACAAGTCGCCATCAAATCGATTAGGTGAGCGGGTTGATGCTCGAATTTGCCTTGCAGTTTCGGTGAAATTCCCTTGGGCCAATGAGCCACTAATGGCGTACTGATTCCACCTTCGTGTACCCAGTGCTTGTATTCACGGAATGGAGTATTACTCACATTTGCCCATGCCCTGCCGTAGCCATGATAGGTGTCGGCGGCTCCCGTCATCACTTCCGTTCCCTGTTTTATAACTACCCCGTCGCGAGTTCTTTTCGGGATCATATCCATTTGTAAATCCGTTGCTTTCATCGGCCTTAGGATCTCGGGATCGCTGTCTTGATACTGAATCCCCTCCCTGCGTCCCATACCTTCCGCGCACCCTCCATTGTCTGCAATGAAGATAATTAGCGTGTCTTCCAACAACTTTCTTTTTTCGAGGGCACCGATCACTTTACCCAGTCCCTGATCCAAGCGATCGACCATTGCGGCATATACTTCCATGTGGCGAATTTCCCACTCTTTATTTTTTGCCTCCTTCCAACTTTCAGCATCTCTTGGAGAAAGTTTTAATTTTGGGTCAATCAAACCGAGTTTCAATTGTTTCTGGTAACGGGCTTCGCGGATTACTTCCCAACCCGCATCGTATTGCCCCTTATATTTTTCAATGTCTTCCGGAAGGGCATGCATGGGCCAATGGGGGGCGGTATGAGCGACATAAAGAAAGAATGGATTTTTCTCATCATGCTCATTGATGAATCGGGTGGCATGATCATTGATGGCATCGGTATAGTAAAATACCTCCGGTTGATATTCTTGATCCGCATAGGGAGAAATTAAGGTATTTCCACGGGTTAGGGAGTTTGGGTCAAAGAAACTACCCGCTCCGTGAATGGTTCCATAGAACCGCTCAAACCCGCGTTGTCTTGGCCAGTTGTGCTGGGAGGAACCGGGATGAATCTTTGGGGTAACATGCCATTTTCCAGAAAGATAAGTGGAGTATTTCGCAGGTTTCAAAACCTCCGCAATGGTTCGCACATCACTTCCCAGATCTCCTTGGTAGCCGGGTAGTCCGGTGTCGTTCATCATATGTCCAATACCGGCTTGATGAGGATAAGTTCCAGTAAGAAGACTTGCCCGGGTGGGACAGCACCTGCCGGTGTTGTAGAATTGGGTGAAGCGCAAACCGTTCTTCGCAAGCCGGTCAAGGTTGGGGGTTTCGATCTCACTTCCATAGCATCCAATATCAGACCAACCCATATCATCCGCCATCACGATGATGATATTAGGTCGGCTTTGCCCAATGACAAAACTAGACATGAAAAGAAAAAGGCTAGAGGGAATTGAAAATTTCATAAGCGTGTTGGTGCATCTGGCTTTTTGCTTGCTCGGAGGGGGCGAAGTCAATACTTAACAATTGTTTTGGAGCATGGCGCGGTAGCCAAGTGGTAAGGCCGGGGACTGCAAATCCTCTATTCGCCGGTTCGATTCCGGCCCGCGCCTCCATTCCCTACTTACATCTATCGAAGTTAAGGTCTATCGTTCTTTTCCCAAAACCAATTATGAGCATGATGGGAAGCTAATTTACAAATCGTTTTTTTCCTTACGATAGGAAAAATTCATCTCGGAGGGAGGCGTATAAAAGTGCTGGGTAATTCTCAGGATCGCGATTCCCAGTAGTCCACTAACCATAAACAAAACCAAGGCGGAAACTCCAGGAGCACCGATGGCAACCCGGAGAATTACGGTCGCCAAAACGAAACCAGTGTTACGGGCCAATGCATTGAAGTCGTCCGAGTATCGATAAAACATTAGTAAAATTAGAATGTCTGCAAGAATCAAAACGGTAAAGAAATCTAAAAAGAAAATTTTCCGATCTGCATCACCCAAGCCGTTGTATACCCCAATAGTCCAACTACTAAATGCAAGCACCGCAATGACTAAATAAGTGAAGAGTAAAAGTTGGGCAATGATTCGCTTACTTTTGACATAAGTCTTGAGGTCTTCTACTTCCATATTCCCAACCATTAAAGAGATGTTGAACTTTCGGTAATTCATCGATGTGTAAAACAAAATCACAAA
>DEYT01000128.1:45815-88633 GCA_002364975.1 Opitutia bacterium UBA3151
ATTAAGGACAAGCTCTTGAAGATATCTCTGACAACTAAAAGGGTAACGATTTCAAATTGTTTACCCACTGCATTAGAGAATGAGGATGGAATCTCGCGGATTAATTGATAAGCCTCATAAGCAAGCAGAATTGAGAAAGGGGTGTAGAGGGCAGAAAACGGAGAGTGAAGCAAGTTTGCCGTTTCGCCTTCGACTATTACGATTCCACCCGAATGTAATCCCCAAAGAATGAGGTGGCAGATAAAGCCTACCATGGAACCATAAACGGCGAGTGCTCTTACGCGGCGATCTGCTTTTTCGCCAAGAAAAAATCCCCTTCTTGTGAAGTCATCAGCATTTACTTTTACAGGAGGTGGTGGAAGTTCCACATGATAACCGGGTATATCATGAATGGGAATCCACTCCTTTCCATCGTGGCAAGAGAGATCAGAATCTCTAAAATTGCCCGAACTAACATGTTTCCGTAGGACAGAAAGCGAGAACGGGCCAAATTTTTTATTGCCCGCAAGAACAAAAATTTTCACAAATTAGTTACCTAAAGGCAGCAAAAGTGATTTTCACTGCTTTGAGTAAAACAAAAACTTAATCTGTAAACTCAGGCAAGTGATCTATTTCTTCTTCGTCGATTATTTGTTGATTATTCATACAATATACAACGAGCGAAATACCAAAATGGTTCATTTAGATCATAAAAATACCTAATGTTAAAAATGCCATTTGAAGTTTGTACTGAAAATCCACTCTTAAGGCATCAAGAAATGCCAGCGATCCTCCCAGTCATCCTCTTCCAATTCGTAGGTAGGTTCATCGAACATTCTTAACTCGCTGTATCCGTTGGAGCGATAGACCTTGTGGCATAAAGCCGGCGAGAAGTTTCCCAGCAAGGGTTTGAGCGTAAGATATCTGGTCCGATGGAATCTTGGAGCTTAAATATTCCATAAAGGTTTCATTTTTTACCCCATTTGTTTTGGCCACGATGACCCAAGCGTAAGCTTTTACATAGTCTTGGGGAACCCCTTTTCCAAAGGCGAACATGATGGCCAAATTGTTCTGGGCATTGGCCGAGCCTTGCTGGGCAGAGTGGTTGTACCATTTGATCGCTTTTAAATAATCGACCGGCACCCCTTTCCCGCCGTGGTATAGCATACCCAAGTTGTTTTGAGCCATGGCATGCCCCTTATCGGCGGCAAGCGTATACCAATGTGCGGCTTGTTCAAAGTCTTGGGTAAGGCCCTCGCCGTTATGATAAGCCCTCCCAAGGTTAAATTGAGCTACAGTAATTCCTTGTCGTGCTGCTTTAGCGTACCACTTTGCAGCTAGGGTAAAATTTTGCACTCCCCCGGCACCCGAGGAGTACATCCAGCCGAGGTTATACTGGGATTCAGGATGACCAAGCTTGGCTGCTTGGGTAAACCATTTAAATGCTTGCTGATAGTCTCGTTCGACCTCATCTCCATTTAAATAAACCATTGCTAACTTAAAGTAACCGGCAACCATTATGCTATCCGCAGATTCGATATCTTTTTGTGCAAAGAGCTCAAAAAAAATAGGAAGAAGAAAGAGAGGAATTAAATTCTTGAGCAGGGTGATTTTCACCATACAAAGCAAGCACTAAGTTCAAGCTTGGTCAAATGAGATTAATTCGATTCATACCAAACATAATTCTTGGATAATATCTAGAATGAAATCTTGTGCTCAGAAAAGTAAGCATTTGCCAAGGACTTTTTGCTGGTTTAGTTGAACCGTTATGAAATGTTGTCTTGCTGTTTTCGTACTCGGATCGATCGGAATTTTATTTTCCAATGATTCCTCAAGTCTGCCCAATGATATTCGCTGGGTCAGGCAGTCCGGAGAGTATAAAGAATTATGTATGCAGGTATATCGGCAGGCTTGGTATCAGGTAAATAGGCAGGCTGGGTCAAGTGGTACAAAATTGGCGATCGTGGTGGACTTGGATGAAACCATACTGGATAACAGCCTTTATCAAGTGGGTCGGTGGAGGAAAGGACTTGGTTTTACCCAAGAATCATGGTCTAAATGGGTAAATCAAAAAGAGGCGGGCCTTGTACCCGGTGCCAAGGTATTTCTTGAGAAGACTAGAAACTTGGGGGTAACCATTGTATTTATGAGTAATCGAATGCATCATAATCTACAGCCTACGATTGAGAATTTGAAAGAGTTGAGTGTTTGGCAGAAAGAAGACCTTTTTTTACTTCGTGAAGATAAGCAGGATACCAAAGATATAAGAAGAAAAGAAGTGCTCGAAGGCACGGGAAGAATGAAGAAGGTTGGACCACTTAAAGTACTGGCGTACTTAGGGGATCAGGTCGGAGATTTTCCAGACAAAAGTGGTGAAGTATTTGGAGTCAATCAATTCTTGCTACCCAATCCAACTTATGGGAAATGGTAAAAACTTTGTATAATGCAGAGTGAAGAATCTTTTTCTTACGCTCGGGTCCATCACTATCCCAATTTATTGAGGCGATGGCGCAAAATTTCTCGGGCTGCTGGTTTGAAAATGTCGAAGATTGTTTCTTCGGATGGACTACCTGTTTATGAAGTTAGGTCTCCAGCCTTAACCCAAACTAATGGAATTTATCTTTCTGCAGGAATCCATGGAGATGAAGCGGCCGGGGTCGAAGGTTTGGCCAGATGGGCCGAAGTTAACCTCAGGCAACTTTCTTCACTTCCCCTTATCTTTTTCCCCTGCTTAAACCCTTGGGGCTTGATTCATAATTCTCGTAATTCGCAATCCGGGGATGATTTAAACCGAAGCTGGGGTGGATCCGGAAATTTATTAACTTCTACGGTACAGAATAGAATTCGAGGTATGTCTTTTCAGCTCTCACTCAACTTGCATGAAGACTACGAAGGAAATGGAGTCTATCTTTATGAACTTACTCGGGGCAGGGCACATCCATCGCTGGGAGAAATTATTTTAAAAAGTGCTGCTAAGATCATCGTTCCTGATTCTAGAGAATTGATTGATGGCAGAAAGGCCAAGGATGGCATTATTCGCCCCCGACCCAGAAATATTTTGCCCGATGAAATGCCGGAAGCCCTTTTCCTATTTAAGCAACACGCGGATCAGAGTTACACCCTGGAGACCCCATCTGAGTTTGACTTTCAAGGGCGTGCCGATGCTCAGTTCAGGATGATTCATACAGCATTGAAGAAGCAATGGTCTAATTAAAAAGGCTTTTCGATTGCAGATTCTCAAGGGTTATGAGAAAGATAATCTAATTTGGAACAAAGGTTCCTTGATCATGTAAATTCCTTTTTCCCATGCAAGCCACCAAGGACAACCAAGATGTGATTCATCGCATTGACCCCGAGAGTTCGGAGGAGTTCTCAAATCGTTTCGATGCTTTGGTATGCTTGCTCAGTGAAGGAACCGATCAAGAAGTACTCCGGCAAATCGAAGGCTTTCACCACTCCGATTTGGCTGATGCGTTTGGTCTTCTTTCCGGGAGTCTGCGAAAGAGATTGCTTGATCTAGTTAAGATCGAGCTGGATCCAGATTTGCTTTTTGAGCTCGAAGACCACCTGCGAAAGGAAGTTACTGATTCCCTTTCTCCCAAAGAAGTGGCGGAGGTTATTACCGAGATGGACTCGGATGAAGCGGTTCAAGTCCTGGAAGACATGGATGAACTCGAAAGGGAAGAAATTCTCAGTGAGGTTCCGGATGAAGAGCGTGAAGATATCCAAGTGGGATTGGCTTATCCCGAAGACAGTGCAGGCCGTAGAATGCAAACGGATTTTGTTTCCGTTGGTCTTAATTGGACCGTGGGACAAACCATTGATTTTCTCAGAGATGAAGAAAACCTGCCGGATGAGTTCTTAGATGTTTTCGTAGTTGACGAAAATACCAAGGCAAGCGGGGTGATTTCCCTGTCTCGAATCCTGCGATCACCCCGTCCGACTCTGATGCGTGAGATTTGTGATGAAACCCAAGTGATTGTGCCGGCCAGTATGGTTCAAGAGGAACTGGCCTTACTTTTTGAAAAGTATGACTTAACCACGGCTGGGGTGGTAGATGCAGATGGCCGCTTGATTGGTATGATCACGGTTGATGATGTAATGGAAGTCGCGCGGGAAGAATTTGAAGAAGATATCTTAAGACTGGGTGGAGTAGGGGAGGAAACCGTGGATGATGGTGTTCTCCAATCCTCTGCAAAAAGATTTACCTGGCTTTTTGTAAACCTGGGAACCGCGATCTTGGCTTCGATGGTCATTGGTATGTTTGACGCGACCCTCGAAGAAATGGTGGCCTTGGCTGTCCTGATGCCGATCGTTGCATCGATGGGAGGGAATGCAGGAACCCAAACTTTGACCATTACGGTTCGGGCACTCGCCACCAAGGAGCTTACTCCTTACAATACTTTGCGGACTTTCAGGAAAGAATTAGTGGTTGGTTTTCTCAATGGTTGTCTCTTTGCAGTTTTGGCGGGGTTAATTACTGTCTTTTGGTTTTATCACTTAAATGACGCCACTATGCTCGGCCTGATTATTGCTGGTGCAATGATCATTAACTTGGTTGTAGCTGGTCTTGCCGGGGTTGCTTTACCTATTTTTCTTGAAAAAATGAAAATTGATCCTGCTATTGCCTCGGGAGTTTTTGTCACTACGATCACCGATGTAGTTGGCTTTTTTGCTTTTTTGAGCTTAGCCTCTATCCTTCTCTTATAAGGGTAAGAATGGTCTGATTTCTGGTTAATAAAATATCAAGCATATAAGCTGTCCTCATCAATCAATAGCTAGGTTTATTTTTTATTTCACTCATCTTCATTCTATTGATTGCCAGTACTAGGACTTGGTTTTTATTAAACCTTGTATGAATAACGGGAGTTTATGAAAATTAATTTTTCGAAAAGATTTTCGAACTCGAGAGATGAGAAATATTTATAGTACCAATAAAGGAACTTTTTACATGAAGTTTTTTTCAAAATAATTGGAAAAATATCTAAAATGGGGTTATACTACACATGTGAAGAAAAAACATTCAGAAGAAGTGCTTGAAGAGTTTAAGTTTCACTATCGGAACTCTGATTCAATTGGGCTTTCCGACAAATATTTTATGGCTCATAGTTTGGGTGAGGCAATTGGTATGTTTGATTATGTCTGCGACAAGCGACATCTCGACACCGAGGTCACTGAAATATTTAAGTGGAACCGGTGGTTGTCAAAATGGGAAAAATACGATCCCGAAGAATACAGTTCGCTGAAAGATGGTTTGGATTTACATTTCAAGTTCGAATTACCCAACAATCGGGTGAATTTTGAACACTGATTTAACCCTTCCTACCGTACCCTTAGGCAGGCAGCTTCTTCGGTGCTTCTTGCCAAGACCAAACCATTGCTAATGATTGGAGTGCTCCAGCATTTTCCAGACACAACCTTTCGACGTCCTAATTCCCGGTAACTTTTGGATTGTGCTTCAACCAAGGCCAACTCACCGTTATCTGCGAGTGCGAGCAGGTTTTCACCTGTAAGAATGACATTACCTGGCCCAAACCCATCTTGACTCCATTTGATTTTCCCTGATTTTAGTTCAACACATTGCAATGGACCGTTTCCATACTTCTTAAAACTAAACATACCATAAAGGTGTCCATCGTAATAAATAGGGGTGCTCCAGTGATTGAACATATCATTGGGTTTTCTCCAAACCTCTCGGCTCTGAAACTTGGCCCCCTTTTTACTTATCTGATAAAGACCTGCTCCAACCCCATAGCCAGCTGAACAATAAATCAAATTATCGGCGATTACTGGGGAGGCAGCGGTTGAAACTTTATAGGGAAACTTTTGTCTCCAAATCTCTTTACCGTTGGCTGGATTAAGAGATACCAAGCCCGATTGACAAAAGAAAATGATCTGTTCGAGGTCATGGATCTTTGCGATGATCGGAGTTGCATGCGTTGCCAATTCCGATCCACTTTTCCATCTGAGAGATCCAGAATCCTTGTCGAAAGCAAGAAAAGATTGCCCACTACCTCCGCCATAAATAACCACGAGATTTTTCCAAATCAAAGGAGAAGACGCATTTTCCCATCTTGGATTGATCCCTTGATGTTGTTTCAAAACATCTACTTTCCATAATAATTTTCCATCTTTAGCGGATAAACAATACAGCTTCATATCTGAATCATAAACCCATACTTTTCCATCTTGTACCGATGGTGTGGAGCGAGGTCCGTCCCCCCCCTTGTTGTCAGGGGCACCTGAATTCCCTCCTCCTGCTTTGTAGTCCATGATCCCGAGTAGAGTGCTCCAATTTCTTTTTCCGTTTCTCAGGTTTAGGGAGATACAGATTTCTCTCATCAAACCGTCTTCATCTTCTTCGGCTACCAGCGTAAATGCCTGATCTTTTTCAGTAGTGAATGAACTGAAGCCAAGGGGGGTTTCAGTTTTCCACATGAGAGAATCGATAGATTTCAACCACGAT
This sequence comes from Opitutia bacterium UBA3151, assembly GCA_002364975.1. Classification (GTDB taxonomy): domain Bacteria; phylum Verrucomicrobiota; class Verrucomicrobiia; order Opitutales; family Seribacteraceae; genus Seribacter. Next base: position 52,261 of record DEYT01000128.1, read on the forward strand.
TCACTACGAATCGATTCATCGGCCTGATTGTTAAAGAAGGGTCCGCGGTGTTGATTCCATTCCCCAGCGTTGGCCCATGAGGCAATGAAAAGGAAATAAAAAATTGGAAGTTTTAGGATATTCATGCTGTTCCTTTGACATGGAAACGGAATAGGATTCAAGATTTATTCCTTGAATGGAGATTCTTTTTTTCTGAAACGAAAAAGATAGAGGGCAATCATTCCCAGAAGGGTGACTATGAAATACCAGGGGAACCAACCGATCGCCTCCACGAATTCAGCGTCTTGTTCCGTCATGATTCTTCCATTGACCACGGTGTCCACACCATGGTTCTGGATCCACCAGATCAAGAGGGAATACAGCAAACAGGCAGCTCCATAAGATAGGTTGGTCGCAAGGCTTCGGAAGCTGAGTATGGTGGCCCGTTTTTCAGATTCAGCTTCTTGGTTGAGGTATACACTTACAAAGTAATTCATGCATTGCATAGTGAAGTAAAGCATGGCAGCGGGAACAATGCCCCAGTAGGGTATGACTTCCCCGATTCCGAACAAGCCGACGATCAGCACGATGCAAAGGAAGGAGAAATTTTGCCGGGGGGTTCTTTTCTCGGCCAGAATCTTGGCGAAAGAGGGAACAAAAAATCCCATCATTGACATGCTGGAAGCAACCAGTCCGAAGGTGGCGAGTGGGAATTCGGTCACCTTCCAATAAGCGGCTCCAATGGTCAGGAATTGACGAATGACATTGTCCAGGACCATAGAGGCGAGAAGGATGGCGAAGGGCATGGGAGTACTCCAAATCCATGCACCTGTTTCTTTTATTTTGTGAAGGGATTCACGGATGGTGTCCACGGCAGAGGCTTGTTTTTCCCGAACGGTTGCGTCGGTCATTCCTATCGAGGCAATTAGTACCACGAAGGAGGAAAATAGAGTGAGTTGAATCGGAAACTTGATCAAGGTGGCTTCGTCAAAACGCAAGCCGGTACCCATCCAATCGAGTAATCCATTGACGAAAGTATGAGCATAAAAGGCAGAACCGGTCATCATTGCAAAAAAGAAGGCTAGGGAAGTGTAGCGCTGGACCTTGGCCAGAACCTGGTTCCATTCGGCTTCTCGATCCGCAGCTTTAAGTGAGTCATAAGCAAGTGCCTCGTCGGCTCCGCTCACCGCTGCTTCCGCAACTCCGCTGATAATCCGGTTGAGTGCGAAGAGTAAAAAAACGGTTTCGCTCCCATCCATCGGAGCGAGCAAGAGGGCAAGCATTTCCGCGACCATGCAGAGGGCAGCGAATACAATCAATTTCTTCCGTCCAATAGTGTCCGCCAGAGCTCCCGACGGAACTTCAAGCAGAATGATGGTGACCGCCCAGATCGCGTTGAGGATGCCAAATTGAACCCAAGATAATCCATGCTCCAAAAAAAAGAGGGCAAAGATTGGATAGTAAAAGCGGGCATTGAAGAACATGCGGATGCAGATCAAACGTTTGATGTTAGCATTTGCTCTACGGCTGGCTTCAGATTGACTCATTGTAAAAGTGGAAATTCGGAAATGAATCAGTAACGAGTGAATGCAAATTAGCAAGCTACTTGCAAAGGGTCTTGCCAAGCAACTGGCAAGCCGTTTCTTCTTTTTGTATGCCTTCCACTCCAAATATTTTATGGATTTGTACGGATCAGCAAAGATTTGAAACCCTTCGATCTTTTGGCAATCCCCATGCCCAGACTCCTCATTTGGATCGACTGGTTGCTGAAGGAACTAGTTTTGCCAATGCTTTTTGTCAAAGCCCGGTGTGTGCACCCAGTCGAGCTTCTTTTTTAACCGGGCGCTACCCACGCACCACCCGTTGCCGTCAAAACGGTCAGTCTATTCCTCCGGACGAGTTATTGGTTTCGACAATGTTCAAACGGGCCAAGTACAGCTGCGGATTGGCAGGTAAATTACATCTTGCTTCCTGTTCAGATGGAAAATTAGAAAAACGGACCACCGACGGCTACGATGATTTTTCTTGGTCTCATCACCCCCAACCGGATTGGGAGGAAAATGCATACACCCAATGGTTGAGGGATCATGGCCAAGACTGGGCGGAGCTACAGGGCGAAGAAATCAGTCCATTCATAAAAGAAGGTCCACCCGCGGAATTTCATCAAACCACTTGGTGTGCCGAAAAGACCATCGAATTCATTCGCAAAAAACAGGGTGTTCCCTGGTTCTTCAGTTTCAATTGCTTTGATCCTCACCATCCCTTTGACCCGCCCACCGATTACCTCTCTCGTTTTCGGGTTGAGGAAATGCCTCTGCCATCCATTCATCCAGATGAGGAAGGATCCAAGACCAGCTTTCAGAAAAAAGATCGAATCTGGGCGCATGACAATCCGGGAGAATTTCACACCGCGGAAATGACCGATCTTGACCGGAAACAAGTATGTGCAGCTTACTTGGCCATGGTTTCCCTGATCGATGATCAGGTCGGACGAATTCTCAAAGCACTGGAGGAGACTGGTCAGGCGGAAGATACCCTGGTGGTCTTTATGTCGGACCATGGAGAAATGCTCGGGGATCATGGGATTTATTTCAAGGGGCCGCACTTCTATGATTGTCAGCTACGGGTGCCTTTGGTGATGCGCTGGCCAGCGGGTGGAATTGTTCCAAACCGCAGGATTGAAGGCCTTGTCGAATTGATCGACCTAGCTCCCACTTTTCTGGATGCCGCGGAACTGGCGATTCCTCAAAGGGTGCAAGGGTGCAGTATTCTTCCAATGCTTCGGGGAGGAAAGGAAAGTGAGGGTTGCAGAGCGCAGGTTTATGCCGAGTACTACAATTCCTGGACTCATCGGGATGCCTACGGGACGATGCTGCGAACGGAAAAGGAAAAGATCGTGGTTTATCATGGAACCAAGCAGGGAGAATTCTATGACCTCGAATCGGATCCGGAGGAATTTTTCAATCTCTGGAATGTACCGGCCATGGAAAGAAGAAAAAATGAAATGCTAGCTCGGTGCTTTGACGCTTCAGTTTTTACGATGGATCCTCATCCTCCCCGGCTTGGACCCTTTTAATTTTCCCAATTTTTGAATTGGCTTGATTGCTACCAATTCCGTGGCAATCTTTATATCTCTTTCAATTTTTCAAATGAATATTCACGAATACCAAGCCAAGAAACTCTTTGTCGAAGCGGGTGTCGCAGTGCCCAATGGAACTGTCGCTCAAAGCGTGCCAGAATTCGATCATGCCCTCTCAAGCCTCCCGGAAGGAAAGCCAATTGTAGTAAAAGCTCAGATTCATGCGGGTGGACGGGGTAAGGGAACCTTTAAAGACGGCTACCAAGGAGGCGTGCACCTCGTTCATTCCTTTGAAGATGCCAAGGAAAAAGCCAAGGCCATGCTCGGCAATGTTTTGGTTACCAAGCAAACCGGGGAAGAAGGAAAAGAAGTCAGCACAGTTTACTTCAATGAAGCCACTGATATTGAAAAAGAATATTACCTCGCGGTGCTGATGGACCGGGCAACATCCATGCCGGTGATCATTGCCTCGACCGAGGGAGGTATGGACATTGAGGAAGTTGCGGAACATTCACCAGAGAAAATCCTCAAGGTATTGGTCGACCCAACCCTTGGGTTACGTCCCTTCCAAGCCCGGCAAATTGCATTCGGTCTGGGACTGAGTGGAGACTCCTTCAAGCAGTGCTTGAAATTAGTCTCCAAATTATATACTTTTTTCTGGAATAAGGATTGTTCCCAGGTCGAAGTAAACCCGTTGGTGACCACCCCAACAGGAGAGGTGCTCGCCCTCGATGCGAAAGTCAATTTTGATTCTAATGCCTTGTTTCGACACCCCGATGTGGTTGAATTGCGTGACCTTAGTGAAGAAGATCCAAAGGAAGTGGAAGCCTCCAAATTCGATCTCAATTACATCGCCCTCGAGGGTAATGTTGCCTGCATGGTCAACGGAGCCGGACTGGCAATGGCAACGATGGACATCATTAAGCACTACGGCGGATCTCCCGCCAACTTTCTGGATGTTGGGGGAGGAGCCAATGAAGAGCAGGTTGAAAATGCTTTTCGTATTCTCGTTTCCGACGACGCGGTGAAAGCCATTCTCGTTAATATTTTCGGTGGAATCATGAAATGTGATATTATTGCAACCGGTATCGTGAATGCGGCCCGTAATTTGGATATGAAAGTTCCCTTGGTGGTTCGGCTCGAAGGTACCAATGTGGAAGCGGGAAAGAAAATCCTTGCCGATAGTGGTCTGGCTCTTGAACCTGCCGACTCCCTCGCCGAGGCTGCTGAAAAAGTCGTGCAACTTGCGGCCCAATCCTAAACCATAAGTAAGGAAAGAATTTTAGATGAGCGTTTTAGTAAATAAAGACACTCGACTGGTGATTCAGGGAATCACCGGAAGTGCTGGCAGTTTTCACACCACCCAATGTATGGAATACGGAACCAATGTGGTCGCCGGTGTTACTCCCGGAAAGGGAGGGCAAAAATTTCAGGATTCGGTTCCTGTTTTCGACACTGTACAGGAAGCAGTGGACCGGGAAGGTGCCGATGTGACCGCGATTTATGTACCGCCTCCCTTTGCCGCAGATTCGATTCTTGAAGCGATTGATGCCGAAATTCCTTTGGTCATTGCTATCACCGAGGGCATTCCCGTCCGCGACATGGCTGAGGTCAAGGCACGCCTAGCCACATCAAATACCCGTCTGATTGGACCCAATTGTCCAGGGATCATAACCCCTGATGAGTGCAAAATTGGGATCATGCCCGGCTACATTCACAAACCCGGCAAGGTGGGTATTGTATCCCGCTCCGGTACCTTGACCTACGAAGCGGTTTGGCAAATTACCAGCGCCGGGCATGGACAATCCACTTGCATTGGAATCGGGGGCGATCCGATCAATGGAACCAATCACTTGGACACGATCAAGTTATTCAATGAGGACCCCGACACTGAGGCTATTATCATGATAGGCGAGATCGGAGGTACCGCGGAAGAAGAAGCGGCGGCCTTTATTAAGAACAATGTGGATAAACCGGTGGCTGCGTTCATTGCCGGTATGACTGCTCCTCCCGGACGCCGCATGGGACATGCTGGAGCAATCGTTTCCGGAGGCAAGGGCACAGCAGCTGCCAAGGTGGAAGCGATGCTGGATGCTGGTATTTCGGTCGCGGAAACCCCCTCGCATATTGCGGAGGCACTTTTCAAAGTCTGGAATCCCTAAATTTTAAAATGAATCAAATACTTCTCTCCGAGTTCGGCTTTAGGGAGAATTTCATCGAGGTTCCAGATTTTTGCTGGGTGTAGACCGGTGGTCTTTAATTCTTCAGTGTAATCACCACCTTTAAGGTAAAGAATACCATTGGCAGGGTAGTGCTTGGCACCCTTTGCGATTTTGTTTTGTACCCATCCAAAGAAGGTAGGCAGGGCGGTAACTGCCCGACCGATTACGAAATCATAGGATTTTTTCTTGGGTAGTTCTTCCACCCTTCCGCGTTTGACTTCAACATTGGATAAGCCAAGGCGTTGAACCATATCCTCCACCACCATTACTTTCTTACCAATCGAATCAAGAAGAGTGAAGCGTGCTTGAGGGTAGCAGATCGCAAGGGGAATACCAGGCAAGCCTCCACCTGTTCCGACATCAAGCAAGCGGGCCTTGGGCATGAGTCGAAGGAATTTGGTGAAGGTCAGGCAGTGGGCCAGATGCTTGATTTCGAGTCGATCCGTATCCTTGCGCGATACCAAGTTGATCTTTGCATTCCATTCGCGAAGCAGGTCGATATACTGCTGTAGTATTTTCCAGTTTTTGGAATCCAAGTTGGGAAACCACTCACCGAGAGTTTCCCACGGCTCGGGGGTGTCGGTCATTGGATTCACTCAATCTTTACTTGATCCATTCCCTTGACCAAGTCGTCGATTGCTTTGGCTTGGGTAAGAAAGGACTCGAGTTTGTCAATAGGGAGGGCACAGGGGCCATCACACTTGGCTTGGGTAGGATCTGGGTGAGATTCAAGAAAGAGCCCGCCAATGCCCTGACTCATCCCGGCAAGCATCAATTCGAATACGGATTGACGGCGCCCTCCCGCGGAATCAATCCGGCCACCTGGAACCTGCAAGGAATGAGTGACATCAAACACGACCGGATATCCAGTGCGTTTCATGATTCCGAAATTGAGTGGATCGACTACTAAATTATTGTATCCAAAAGAAGTACCCCTTTCGCAGAGCAGGATTTTTTCATTTCCCGCTTCTTTAAATTTGTGGATGATATGTCCCATCTCATGGGCAGCAAGAAATTGAGCTTTCTTGACATTGACTGGACGGCCAGTCTCCGCGAGGGCGACTACCAAATCGGTCTGACGGCAAAGAAAGGCGGGCAATTGAAGAACATCGATTACTTCGCAGGCGGTCTTGGCCTGGTGCGGTTCGTGCACATCAGAAATTACTGGCACCCCATAAGTTTGTTTGATCTCATTAAGAATTTCACAGCCTTTTTCCAAGCCCGGACCTCGAAAGGAAGAAATGGAGGAACGATTGGCTTTGTCAAAGGAGGCTTTGAAGACATAGGGAATACCGAGTTTATCAGTGATTTGCTTATAGGCAGCGGCGACTTCCAGAGCGAGTTCGCGGGATTCCAAAACATTGATGCCTCCAAAGAGGGTAAAGGGTAGGCGGTTGGAAACCGAAAGTGCGCCGATAGCAATCTCCCTCTGAGGATTCATGAGTAACCGATTTCGGGATTGGTTCCATGTTCCGCGGATACCATGATTCCAATCCCGCCACGGGCATTGAAGTCAACTTCCACGCGGCACCATCGAGGGTCGAGAGCAGCGACCAAGTCGTCCAGGAGTAAGTTGGCAAAGTGTTCGTGGAAAGTGCCCTGATCGCGGAATGTCCAGAGATACAGCTTCAGGGATTTGGACTCCACGATCTTTTGATCGGGGACATAGCGGATTAGAATATCCGCAAAATCTGGCTGTCCAGTCTTTGGACATATGCAGGTGAATTCACTGGTTCGTAATTCCACGACATAATCACGCTCGGGGTTGCGGTTGGGGAAAGTTTCTAGCTCTCGTTTTGGCGAAGTTCCACCTTCTCCCAATTTGGTTAAGTTTACATGTTCCGGATTACCTTCTTTCATAGAACTATATAGCATCTCATTACAATTGGATTTGGGCAACCTAGAAGCTTATTGAAAAACGGTCCAATCGATAACGGATTTCGATGAGGAAGCCAATGATCTCAAGAAATTAAGGTATTGTTTTCTGGGGATTTCCTCTCCACCCATACTTTCCAAATGTGAAGTATGGACCTGGCAGTCAATTAATTCCACACCTGCTTGGTGACTGAGTCCCACCAAGTAAGCGAGGCATACTTTTGAAGCGTCGGAAACAGTAGAAAACATGGATTCCCCAAAAAACACTTTCTCCATGGCCAAGCCATAAAGACCGCCTACTCTTTCTCCATCTAGAAAGGCTTCGATGGAATGAGCAATTCCTAGGCTGTGGAGTTTGGAGTAATCTCGAATCATATCCTCCTCGATCCAAGTCGATTCCTGTTTTGGTCTTTCCGCAGATGCACAAGCCCGCATTGTTTCCGTAAAGTCATGATCAACTTTAATTTCAAACTTCTTTTTTTGAATGACCCGGTTTAAGCTTTTGGAGATTTTAAGTTTCTCAGGAACGAGGATCATTCTTGGATTCGGGGAAAACCAGCACCAGAAGTAAGGTGCAAAATCCATTTTCATCCACGGAAAAATACCCCTTTGATAAGCTTTGATTAAACGCTCAGTTCCCAGCTTTTCACTAACAGCAACCAGACCATCGTCATCAAAATTCATGGGGTCAGGGAACCAAGTTGGTTCGTCCTCATCCAGAATAGTAGTCATTTAAATACAAAAAAATCGTACTTAGGTCCTTGATAGTTCGAGCAAGCTTACCTCGGGTCTGCAATTAACTCGAACTCCATACAGACTACCGACCCCGCGAGTAATATAAATGGGCCGGCCGTGAAATTCCGCCAAGCCTTCGGTATGAGCGAGATCAGATACAGGAGCAAGAGGGGCAAAGTTGGAGAAAGGAAAACGAAATTGGCCCCCATGGGTATGCCCACTGAGCATGAGAGACCAGTCAAAGTTATGAACAATAGTTTTAGTGTCGGGGTTATGGGAGAGTAAAATATTGAACCTTGAACTTGGACCGAGCTTTGGGTCAATCCGAGACATGCATTTTTGGGGTAGGCAATCCTTATTCCACATATCCCCCAATCCGATCACTGAAAGTGGAACCCCATTCAAATATACATTTACCCGTTCGTTATGCAGAAGCCGTACTTTGGCAGCTTTTAACACCTTCTTGATCTTGGTTGGATCCGGGAACCCATCTCGTTCGACCGCCCAATTCCCTCCATCGTGATTACCCAAACAGGCGAAGGTAGGAACTTGCTTTGCATACTTGCCAAGGCACTTTGACAGGTTTTCAAGTTGATCATTATTGGGCATGTTGGTCACGAAATCACCCGTGATCATGCAAGCATGAGGCTTGGATTGAAACCCTTCCTCCAGTGCTCTTTCGATTTGCTCCACCGATGTGACTTTAGATAAATGAAGGTCAGAGAGATGAAGGATTTTAATCGTTTGGTTACCTGCTAGGTTTGCCAATCGAATTTTAGTTTTAGTAAGATCAAACCAGCTTGATTCATAGCGAGCATATCCACCAGCGAGAACTGGAGGAAAGGCAAATTTTAAGGAATTTGAAATCCAAGCCCGGCGATTCATTTTGGTTGGAACCAAACTACTCTTCTTGAGTTGTTCCTTATGATAATCGGGAGCTTCTTCTGCCATTATATTCCTTAGATTTGTAAATAAATTCTCTAGGTAGTTATTCCACCAGTCGCATCAAACTCTTCTAGTTTTTCCACCAGTGAATTCTGAGAAATGACTTCTTCTGCTCCGGTTCTTAAGTCTTTCACTTTAACCCTTTTCGAATCCGCTTCTTCAGTACCTAAAATCAAGGCGTATCGGGCTCCGGATTTACCGGCCTCTTTAAATTGTTTTCCAAATCCCACCATTTTAAATGAGTAGGATGTTGAAAATCCTCCCTTTCGAGCTACAGAAACCAGAGAGATTCCTGATTTTTTCTGTTCTTCTCCGCAAACCAAGTAGAGGTCCGGTGCAAGGACATAATTAGGGAGTAGACCTTTGGATTCGAGACAATCACTCAATGTCATATCTCCAATCGCAAAACCACAAGCTGGTATATCCACATTGCCGGAAAGTTTTTGGACCAAGTGGTCATACCGACCGCCTCCTGCTAAAGCTCTACCTTCCCCAGATGCCTCAAACGCCTCGTAAACAAATCCGGTGTAATAAGCGAGACCACGGACGATGGAAAGATCAATGGAGATGTATTCTTTTGCACCATGTGCAGAGAGAAATGAAAGCATTTCCTCCCATTGGTGAATGAGGGCGTCTGCCTCTGACCCCAGTGTACCGAGTCTTTTCGCTAAGGCATCGAGGGAGTCGATCTTTTTAATGTTTTGGATCTCTTGCCAGAGAGACTCTCCTTGATCCGGAATCGCTTCATTTAACGACTCCATGGTTTGTTCCGGTTTCCGGCGCCCGCTTTTATCGATTGCATTAAGCACTGCAGGGAGGGCTTGCTCGCTTACGCCAAGACCATTGAGCAAGGAAACCCATGTGGCTCGGTCACTTAAACGAATTCTAAAATCATTTGAACTCATTCCTAGGGTTTCGAAGATGGCAACGAGCAGACCAATCAATTCTGCATCCGCGGATACATTTATTTCTCCGAGCAGATCGGCGTTGAACTGGTAAAAGGAACGGCCTCTTCCTTTTTGTGGCCTTTCGTAGCGGAAGTGTTCCCCCAGATTGAACCACTTAATTGGCTTGGGTAGGGAATTTCCCTGAGCTGCGACCATGCGAGCTAAACTTGGAGTCAATTCTGGACGCAAGGCAACCGGACGATCTCCCTTGTCCATAAAATGAAAAAGCTGACCCACGATTTCCGCTCCTGATTTTTCCACATATAAATCCAAGGGTTCAAGGATGGGGGCGTCGTATTCCTTGAAATCAAATGCCCGAGCTACCGTACGGAAAACTCGAAACAGATGATTTCTACGAGAACATGCCTCTGGAGGGAAATCCCGAAAGCCGGGAAGGGTTTCGAACATCTTACGCTTTACGAATTAGAACTGGTCAAGATCCAGTTTGTCCAAGCCTGCTTTCATTTCCTTGCCAGCCTTGAATTTAACAACCGCCCGTCTGGGAATCATAACATCGGTTTCTGGTTGGTTAGGGTTTCTACCCACTCGTTGCTTGCGAACTTGAAGCTCAAAAACTCCGAAGTTTCGAAGTTCGATGTTCTTACCATTGGTTAAGCCCTCCATGATACAATCAAGGGTCTTTTGTACAATTCGAGTAACATCCTTATGATTGAAATTGTGGGTCTCGTAAATTTTTTGTACGATTTCTCTTTTGGTCAGATTATTGGACATGATGGGGAAACTGTTTGAAAGAGTGTTGTGTTATGGTTAGGGTAGTAGTATTTCATAAATTCCCATACATCAATGACCTGTCAATTTTAATTTAATTCAAAATGCCAAAGAAAGAAGACGAAAACCCACTTGAAGATATTCAAAAACAGCTTCGTGACCTTTTAAACAATAAAAATGTACAGGTTGCTTTTGCCCCTTTTATGCAGTCCATGAAGGACCAAGCGAAAGAAGAAAAAGAGGGTGAAAAAGGTGGTGGAGACCGAGTGAAACCTCCGGAAGATGACTTGTCCAGGGATGAAAAGCTGGAGTCCATTCGTAGCTTCGATCGAAGGCCTAAGGAGATAAGGGACTACTTAGACCGCTTTGTAATTAAGCAAGAACAAGCCAAACGAGTCCTTTCGGTTGCAGTTTGCGATCACTACAATCATGTTCGTCGCTGTCTTGCGGATGCAGTCGCTGATCAGGCAGAATATGTAAAACCCAATGTTCTTTTGCTCGGTCCAACAGGGGTGGGGAAGACCTTTTTGATGCGTAATGTGGCCAAACTAATTGGGGTCCCGTTTGTAAAAGCAGATGCCACTAAATTTTCGGAGACTGGATATGTTGGTTATGATGTTGATGATTTAGTTCGGGATCTAGTTAAGTCTGCCGATGGAGATGTGGAACTCGCCCAGTATGGCATTATTTATATCGATGAAATTGATAAAATTGCTTCCGAAGCCTCTCGCTCTGGACGGGATGTTTCTGGTCGAGGTGTACAAATAAATTTACTTAAGCTCATGGAAGAGACCGAAGTGAATTTACAATCGCCTCAAGATATGATGGGGCAGATGAAAGCATTTATGGAGATGCAAAAAGGAGGGAAAGCTCAGAAAAGCAGTATTTCCACCAAGAATATTTTGTTCATTGTAAGTGGTGCTTTCGACCAACTTGCAGAAGATGTAATGAAGCGTCTTGATCTGAACCGAATTGGGTTTGGATCGGCTGAAGAAGGAGATGCAACCGAGCGTCCATCATCCAGTTTTTTATCGAAGGCGGAGACCCGTGACTTCATTAATTATGGTTTCGAGCCTGAGTTTGTAGGTCGATTACCGGTACGGGTATCTTGTGATGAATTAACCAAGGAGGACTTGGCCGAAATTCTTCTTTCATCCGAAGGGAATGTACTTGAGCAATACCGTGATGATTTTGGGGGCTATGACATCAAATTCAATATTTCTGCGGATGCGATTGAAAAGATCGCTGAACTCGCCGCCCATGAAAAGACCGGTGCCCGTGGTTTGGTTACGATTCTGGAGAGAACCTTTCGGGATTTTAAATTCGAACTTCCTTCAACTCCAATTCGTACTTTTTCCGTGGATGGAGAACTAATCGAAAACCCTCAGTCTAGTTTAACTCAATTAATGGAAGAAAACCGGGAGCAACTTGATGATTCAATGTTGGAAGATGTGGACCGGTTTACTTCTTCTTTTAAGCGTGATTATGGATATGAGCTGAAGTTTCGAAAGCCGGCAAAAGTGGCAGTGGTCAAGGAAGCTATGGCAAGTAATCGATCCGTTCGGGCAATTTGTGAAAAGAAGTTTTCAGATTTTGAGCATGGACTTGGAATTATTTCACAAAGGACAGGAAAGAAGGATTTTGTAATTGATAAAAAAGTAATTGATGACCCAGACAAGGAACTCTCCCGCTGGGTAGTTGAAAGTTTTGATAAAAAAGAAGTTTCCGAGTGAGCGGACCTGATCCTGTTGCGGTTCGCGACACCTTTACTAGCGTGGCCCCACGCTACGACTTGGCTAATCATTTGTTATCTGGTGGGATAGATTTTCTTTGGAGGAGAAAACTAGTCAAGCAAGCGAGGCAAGGAGCTCATAATCAGATTCTTGACTTGGCAACCGGAAGTGGAGATGTTGCTTTGGCCTTACGCTGTGGACTTTCTGCTAAGGTTAAAATTACCGGGGTTGACTTTTGCGAACCGATGCTTGAACGAGCGCGTTGCAAACGGGATCAACAAAATTTAGAGAAGGAATTAAACCAATTTCTGTTGGGAGATTGCCTAGACTTGGAATTTCAGGACGAATCTTTCGATTTGATCACCATTGCATTTGGATTGCGAAACTTAGCAGATCGAAAACTTGGTTTATCGGAAATGTTAAGGGTTTTAAAACCAGGAGGCCGTCTGATGGTTCTTGAATTTAGTCAGCCTTATTTTTGGTTCCGGCCCTTTTACTACTTTTACTTAAAAGGAATTTTACCCTGGCTCGCAAGACTGGTAACCGGTGATAGGGATGCTTACCTTTACTTGGGTTCTAGCATATCTGAGTTCCCGGACCGGGTAGGCTTAGCCCAAGAAATTAAGCAATCTGGTTTCGAGAGGGTTGAGCATGAAGCCCTTACCTTTTCCATTGTTGCTCTTCATCAAGGATGGAAGAAAGCCTAGTCCATTTCAGAAGTTGATCCATATGCAGAAAATTTCAATCGATCGAGATTAGGCTCTGTAAGCTTTGGGCTCTTTCCTTGATTGCTTCCACCCCGGCTGATTCGAGGCGATCACATCCAAAGGCTTCCACGGTTAAACTTGCCGTACAAGTTGCATAAATCATTGCTTCTTTGATGGCACTGAAATCGAACCGGTTTCGAGAAGCCAATCGACCCATGAGAGCCCCGGCAAAAGAATCTCCTGCACCGGTTGGATCCCGTAAATCGGTGACTGGGAAAGCGGGAAGGGCAAACATTCCATCTTCATGAAAGAGAATGGCTCCATGTTCGCCTTTTTTGATGATGACTGATTGGGGGCCCATTTGCCGAAGTTTTTGACCGGCCAGAATGATATTGTTCTCGTTGGTCAACTCTTCGGCTTCGGTATCATTGATTACAAAAAGGCTAACTTTTTGGATTAGATCCAGTAAGGCATTTCTTTCAATTTCAATCCAAAGATCAATGGTGTCAGCCAGTACAAAGGGATCTCCTCGAAGTTGATCCAGTACATGCATTTGCAGGGCTGGATGAATATTGCCTAAAAGAACGAATGCAGAGTCCTTGTATGAATTTGGGAGATCAGGCCGGAAATTTTCAAAAACATTAAGTTGAATGTCTAAGGTGTCTCTTCGATTGAAGTTCTCGTGATATTTTCCTTTCCAAAAAAAAGTGGGACCAGAATCATCTTTTCTGACACCCTCCAAATCAATGCCCCGAGCACGAAGACGATCGAGGTGTTCTTCGCCAAAATCATTACCAATAACGCCAACCATTCGAACTCGGGCATAGTAGCTTGCCGCCAGAGAGCAGTAAGAGGCAGCCCCTCCTAAAATGTGTTCTTTTTCACCATATGGGGTGATGACGTTATCAAATGCAACCGAACCCACGACCAAAAGAGGTGAGGATTCGGTACTATTGGATTCAATGCGATCTACCATAAATTTAGATGTTATCGGATGCTAGGCAACGACTCAAGATGCATTGTTACGATATCTTTTTATGAAATAATACCATGGGAGAAAGTCAGAACTTCCCCCAAATTTTTTCCATCAGGGAAAAAGTTTTCGGGTCATGTTGCTTAAGTTCAGCGCGAACAAATGGAAAGAAATCATTCACCCCCACATAAGACTCTGTCATTTCAGCAAAAAATTCCTTATGATTCGTGCGGGCATAATGCCGAGTTATCCCTCCTCGAAATAAAAGAACTCGTTCGTAGAGTTGTTCTTTTTCTGCTCTTTTGTAAGCGAGCATGATTTCTTCATTTTCAAAATTGAGTACTTGATCATGATAAGAATGAGCAAGTTCGTGCAGGATCACATAGGGGTGTTTCAACCAAGTGGCTCGTTCCAATAGTTGGCGGGCACGGTTTACATGGACTCGTTTTTCAAGACTTGGGTCGTAGCCGTTCTTTTTCAGCCATCCCTGGCTCGGATGATACTGCATATTGGAAAGTTCGTGCTGATAGTCGACCCGGATTAAAAGTTTCTGTAATTCCTTGTGCTTTTCTTGAGGCAGTAAAAAAATAATTCGTTGCAAGTGATTAGCTAGGGCTTTCTTGGTCTGCTGAAAGAGTTTCTTGTGCTTCGAGTCCTTAAACTCCTGTCCGAACTCAATGGTCCAACCTTCCAATATTTCAACAAAAGGCTCAGGAAAATCCTGCTTCGCTGGCAAGGCACAAATAGGAATTAAACCGAAGCACAAAAGGGAAAACTGGAGGTTGAAAAGCAAGAGAATTTTCAAGCTGGTTTTACTGGGTATATAAGGTAAGAGGAAAGGTACTAGCCAGCACAACTTGATCATCGATTTCGATCAGAATGGAATAATTTCCTGGTTCTTCAAATTTTAATCTTTGGATATCATTGATTAAATTGATTCGATGGTGGGGCCCGGGAGATTCAAATTCTTTCTGAATGATTTGCCTCGGATTCTCTTCTGACATCGGAATACCAATAGAAATGGAAAGTTGATGCTTTCCCTTGGTAAGGTCTGAAAAGGAGAGAAACCAGATCATCCGCGGATGTACCACCGGGAATTCTTGAGCCCTAAGGTTTGAAAAGATGCCCAGTAGGGTATGTTTCCCCGTGGCAGGGTCAACATAAACGGAGTCACAGGTGATCCAGGCGAGAACTTGAGGTTTGGTTGACATGAAAAATTACTTGGAAATATAGGTTCGTTTATAATGGTGCGAATTAAGATAATCCGCTGCGAAGGAGTAAGGCATCAGGCTGAGGTTCTCGACCCATGAAATTCCGGAAGAGTTGGTCAGGAGCATCCGAATTCCCTTTACTCAGAATTTCCCTGCGGAAATCGGCTCCTGTATCCGGGTTCATAACTCCTTCTGATTGAAAGCGGGTGAAGGCATCTGCATCTAATACTTCGGCCCATTTATAAGAATAATAAGCCGCGGCGTACCCAATAGGACTGCTGAAAAGGTGACTGAAACGTAAAGCGATAGTGCGAGGAGTTGACTTTCTTTTGGGCAAGTAAGCACTAAGCTCTTGTTGTAATGCTTCCTCGAGAGAGCCATTCATATCCTTGGCCCATTCACGATGAAGGAAGAGGTCAAGTTTTGAGAATGCCATTTGGCGAATGGTGGCGTTCCCCTCAAAGAAATTACGGGCCCGGAGCATTTTTTCAAAAAGTTCTTCTGGAATGACATTTCCGGTTTCATAATGTCGGGCAAAAAGATCCAGACTCTTTCTCTCCCAGCACCAATTTTCCATAATTTGAGAAGGAAGTTCCACAAAGTCCCAAGCAACATTGACCCCATTGAGGCTAGGGTGCTTCACTTCTCCGCAAAGGTGGTGAAGCAAGTGTCCAAATTCATGGAAAACGGTCTGCACTTCATAATGGGTCAGCAGGGCTGGGGCATTGGGATTGGGAGCGGTAAGGTTTCCGCAAATAAGTCCAAGATGAGTTTCCCCTTCATTCTCTGCAGTTCGTAAATAATTCATCCATGCTCCTCCGCGCTTGCTTGCTCGGGGGTGCCAGTCGGCGTAAAAGGATCCGAGTAGCTTATTTTTTTTGTCGTCAAAGAGATCATAAAACCTGACCTCTGGATGCCAAACTGAAATAACTTCTTGATCATCTCCCTCAATCCGGTGGTCACCATCCCCGGATTTCGTTGAACGCTCTACGATTTTTAGTCCAAAAATTCTTGTTACCAGCTCGAACATTCCGGAAAGAACCGACTGGATTGGAAAGTAAGGTCGCAAGTCTTCATCATCAAAATCGTATCTTTCCTTTTTCAATTTTTCAGACCAGTAAGCGACTTCCCAAGGTTGCATCCATTCAACTGGGCCTCCGGTCTTTTCTGCTTTGTAAGTTTCCAGTTCCAGGTTTTCTTTTTCGGAGAATGGAAGGGCTTTATCCAGAATTTCATCAACGAATTTATTGGCTTTATTACCATTTTGTGCCATCCTTCGGGCAAGAGCAACATCAGCAAAGTCATCCTTACCTAAAATTTCTGCCCGCTCCTGCCTCAACTTTAGAATTTTACGAATCAAGGGTTCATTCTGGAAGGGTTCATCGACACAAAGCCTATCGCTAGCTGTCCAAATTTTCCTTCTTAATTCTTCATTGTCACCGTATTGTAAAACCGGGAGCATGGATGGTGCATGCAAGGTAAAAATCCAGCTGTTTGCCCCTTTTTCTTCTCCTAATTTTTCAATGGCTGCTTGGCGGGCAGCGGTTTTCGCATTCTCGGGAAGGCCGGCTAGCTCCTCTTCTTCAGATGCAGTGATACTCCATTCATTGGTCGCATCCAGAACATGTTCAGAGAATGTCTGGGTGGCTTTTGCGAGTTCACTCGAAATCACCTGCAAGCGATTTCTTTTTTCTTCAGTTAGATCGGCACCTGATTCTTCAAAGTCTTGGACAATTTCATCCAGCAATCGACGGTCAACAGCTTCCAGCTCTTCACTTTCTGATTTTTGGGCATAGGTCTTGACTGCATTCCATAACTCCGGATCCAAAGAGATCTTGGCTTGAAATGCACTGATAGCTGGAAGCATGTCGTTATGGGCTTCCCGAAGTTCAGGAGAATTACAGACACTGTCCAAGTGTACCACTAAACCCCATGCTTCGTTCAGTTGAAGAGTGGACCGCTCTATCGCTTTGATGGTATTTTCAAAATGGATGGAATCAGAATCGAGCTTACGTAATTTCTCCAATTCTAACTCTGCCTGCTCTAGGGCAAGGGTGAGATCGGTTCGGATCCGGTCCGAAGTTAATTTAGACCAGTCGGGATAAGGTCCAGGATTCAAAAATGGATGTTGATTCATAGAATTAATTGAGGCAGAACTCGAGCAGGCGGACCGTATTTCGCTCTCCTTTCGATGTTTGTGGTTGAATGATAATTTGATGCGGTCCTGGAGCTAGGTCATGAGCAAATATTACACTCCTTGGATAGTGGAGTCCTTTGCTGTAATTGGGATGATAAAGATCAACTTCCCCCCTTTTTTTGCCATCGATTACATACCTTATCGATCCTGCATCTGGACCTGCTAAAACAAAAGCACCTATTGCCGTCCCTGAGAATTCAAAACTCAGCGGAGCGGCGGGAAAAGATGCATGAAGCAGAGGGCGATTCATATAGCGGTTGCGTTTACCCCCTTTAATTTCGCTCCAGAGAGGTTCAGAATAAGACCAGCCTTTGCTTAATTTGATTTGGGAGGGCGAAAAGAATCGCCCCCTGAAATAACTAAACTCATCGAGTGGTTCCGAGGGAAGATAATGCTTTTGGGGTAAAATGGGAGCCGTTCCTGACCAAGCACGGGCAAGTAGTTTAATATGCATTTCCGCACAAAGTCGGTTACCTGCCGGCTTCGGATGTGTTCCGCCAAACTTTTCCCAGCCAAAAGTGCCTTCGCTTATTTGCGAGGCAAGTTCGCGGCCAAGGTGAATACGGGAGACTTTGTATTTTCGCAGGACCGCTTCGTGAGCACCCATGGAGCGGGGAATTTCTCCATTCATAAGAATCTCAAGCATATTTGGGTTCACAAAAAAAGTAACAATGATGTCCGACCTTGGGTGTTGAGTTCGTAGATTTCGGATGATTCCCTCCATCCCGCGAATGCAGGCTTTCCAACGATGACCGGCATCTTGATCGTCGTTGACTGCAAATTCCAAAAAGAAAAGATCTATCGGTCCCATTGAGAGAACATCACGCTCCAAACGAAAAGCTCCAGTGGTTGAACAGGTCGAAGAAATTCCAGCGTTTATAAATTCAAATTCGGTTTCTAAAAATCGGCTCTTTAAAAATTCCATCACCATTGGGCGGTAACCATCCATTTCGGTTATGGACCCTCCCATAAATGCAACCCGACCTTTTTGACTTTTTTCGAAGACGGTCATGGAATTGAGCAGATTTCCCCGCAAAGTAATATTCTGATGATCAAATCCTTGAACCAAGGATGCACAGAAGGCAAAAATTAAAGAGGGGATGATTATTCTCATGGGCTTATTCAGGAATTATTCCTCGCCTTTCTTAATTTTGGCCAAATTGTGCCCGCGTCGCATTTGGAGCATTTCAATGAGCAATGCAAAACCCATGGGGGCATAAATGAGAGATTTCTCAACCTCCTTACCCAGACCTTCAAGGAAAATAGTAATTCCGATCACGATCAAAAAAGAAAGAGCCAAAATCTTCAAAGCGACATGTTTTAAAATAAAATCACCAATGGGCTTGGCAAAAAATAAAATGATCGCGAAAGAAAGCATTACCGCCACAATGATTACCCATCGATTATCCGTCAGTCCGACCGCGGTGATCACCGAGTCTAGGGAGAAGACGATATCGAGAATTACAATCTGGGTAATTATCCCGAAAAAAGTATCTTTTGCCTTGGTCTTACTTTCATGGTGTTCAAGCTCGACCGTAGCGTGGATTTCTTTGACCGCTTTCCATATCAGAAAGAGTCCCCCGAATAAAAGGGCCAAATCGCGCCAGGAATACTGAAACCAAAGGGGGGCGGAAGAAAAGGCTGGTTCGGTCAATTGCAACAATTGCAAACCTCCAATCACCATTAGAATTCGAGCTACCAGAGCGAGAATGAGTCCAAAATTGCGGGTGGAATGTTGTTTTTCTTTAGGGAGGCGGGATACGAGGATTGCAATAACCAGGATGTTATCCACGCCAAGTATAAGTTCCAACCCTAGCAGTAGGGCAAACAGTCCAATTAAATCACCGTCCATAATTACTTTTCTTATATAAAGTTGACCAAGGTTTGTTGCGAAGCAAAAATTGTTCAGGTTTGACGAATTCCAGAATTTATTCTGCATAAGAGGGCGATGCCTTGTTCCTACGATGTATTAATTCGGGGTCTTTCTTTGGACTTCATTCGGGTCCAAACTAGGATTCCATTAAAATTTGGTAACGAAGTACTTTCTTCGGTTACCTGTTCCCGGGTCTGCATCGAAGTAGAAGGCAAGAACGGTTCCAAAGCAAAGGGGTGGGGGGAGACTCCACTAAGTGTGCAATGGGTTTGGCCCTCGGAATTGCCCTATGCAGAACGCCATCAAGCTTTGATTGAATTCTCGACTTATTTATCAAAACGCTGGACCGATTTCGAAAGTTGGGGGCATTGCCTAGAAATAGGTCACCGCTTGATCATGAAGGATTTACCGATGGCCTTGAAAAGATATAACCAATCGAATCGATCTGGTTCTGAGCCCTTGCCTTGGCTTGCTGCCCTGGTTTGCACCTCCAGTTTCGACTTGGCTTTACACGATGCATATGGCGTGCTTCATTCGGTGCCCACCTATCAGACTTACCAGCCGGAATTTCTACCCACGGATCTTTCCGCTTTTTTAGATCCTGCTCCAAATACCAATTTTTCCTTCCGAAACCGATATCCGGCTGACTTTCTGGTGCTTAATCCAAGGAATGATATTCCAGTTTGGCACTTGGTGGGTGGATTAGATCCCCTTGATCCATCTGATCTGAATGGCAGCGAACCCGAAGACGGATACCCGGTTCATCTTCGAGAATGGATTGAGAGAGACGGCTTGAATTGCCTGAAGATTAAGTTGCGTGGGAATGATGCGGATTGGGATTTTCAGAGAATTTTAAGCATTGGCCGGATCGCGGAGCAAATGAAGGTCGATCACCTGAGTGTTGACTTTAATTGTACCGTTACTGATCCGGCTTATGTGAATCAAATCTTGGACCAGCTGAAAAGGGAACACTCGCCCACTCACCAACGAATCCTCTATGTGGAACAGCCTTTTCCTTATGATTTAGAAGAGAACCGGATTGATGTTCGTTCCGTTTCAGTACGAAAGCCATTGTTTATGGATGAAAGTGCCCATGATTGGTTACACATCAGGTTAGGGCGTGAACTCGGTTGGACTGGCGTAGCTCTCAAAACTTGTAAGACCCAGACCGGGGCAATTCTTTCACTTTGCTGGGCCAAGGCTCATGGTATGGATATTATGGTTCAGGATTTAACCAATCCCATGCTTGCACAAGTACCCCATGTACTGCTTGGAGCCCACGCCGGTACAACCATGGGGGTTGAAAGCAACGCGATGCAATTTTATCCGGAGGCATCTTCGAGGGAGGCTCGCATTCACCCAGAGCTTTATCGCCGAAGGAATGGGGTCTTGAATATTTCCTCTCTCCATGGCCCTGGGTTTGGCTATCGAATGCCTGAAATCATGCACTCATCATGATGGTATAATGTGCAAGATCAAAACCATTTCAGTTTATTGCTGTTGGAATTAATTTTAAAAAAATTGGCGATGGACGATGCATTTACTTCGAGCTTTTCAATCAAGGATTTCTTGAATCCATTTTCGATGCGGTCCAGATAGGGTCAGCTTATTAATTTCTTTCCTCGAAGCCCAACGGTATCCGCATTCAAGTTCTATTTCATTTTCCGCATAATTTGAAATTTCAATGATCTTCTCAAGATAGTCGACATTTCCAATCGTTCGTTTTTTGGTGAGCAGAATTTTTTCCGCCTCTTTTTTACTTTCCATACTGGAAGGCATAGATTCAGGAAGCTCATAGATACCGGATAACCTTTTTTTTGAACGAGGGTTTGAAAAGAGAAGCAAACCCTTGTCGGACTCAATCCAATATCGGTGAATCGATTTCTTTTTCTTTTTCTTTTTTTCGAGCTTAGGAAATTGCTCAGCTGCTCCTGCTTGCCCACTGGTACAAAAATTTAAAACCGGACAAGTTAGGCAAATGGGAGACTGCCGAAAGCATTGGATCGCACCCAATTCCATCATGGCCTGATTAAAATCCCCGGGATGATCCTGATCAATTAGAGACTGGGCCGTGGTTTGTAATTTTTTTTGAGCGGTTGCACCGTCCTTGAATTTTTCAGTTATGGAAAATATTCGGGTGAGTACCCGAACCACATTCCCGTCGCACACAGCCTCCACTTTCTGAAATGCAATGCTAGTCACCGCAGCAGCAATATAGGGCCCAACCCCAGGCAATGCTTTCCATGCTTCCATAGAATCAGGCACTTTTTTCCAAGAGCTTACAATTTTGGCTAAATTATGAAGATTTCGGGCACGAGAATAGTAGCCCAAGCCTTCCCAAGATTTGAGAACCTCATCTTCAGATGCTTTGGCTAGAGAGAGAAAGTCCGGATAATTTCTTATCCAATTTTCAAAATAAGGGATAACGGTTACGACTCTGGTTTGCTGAAGCATGAATTCAGAAACGACGGTCTTATAAAGACTTGGACTTTTCCTCCAAGGCAATTCCCTCTTGTGAAACCTATACCAAGAAAGAATCGAGGAACGGAACTTATAGAGATCTTCCGGTTTTTTCAGATTATATTCTGATCGATGATTTTTCATGCTTGGCGGTTGCGTTTTCTTCATCTCTTTTTCATGGATAATTCCATGATGGCAAGCCTGGCTCAAAATAAAGATAACGACAGTACCAAGAAAAAGTCGATGTACAACCTGAAGCTGACATCAGAACAGGTAGACAAGCTCGGTAAAGTTCTGCATGCCCTTGGGTGGCCCAAGCGGGAAGTGAAATATGCCCGTCATGCATTTGATGGAGACGGGGTAAAAGTCGTGGCTTATGAAAGTGGTAAACTGGTGGTGCAAGGAAAAGGTACGGAAGATTTTGTTACCCATATTCTGGAACCCAAAATAACTGGGGAATTCTTATTGGGATATGAAGAGGTCAATAATCCTGATTGGTTTGAGCCGCATGCAGGCTTGGATGAAAGTGGAAAAGGGGATTTGTTTGGTCCGGTGGTTTCAGCTTGTGTAATTGCGGATGGGGATATGGTGAAATTTTGGATGGAAAAGGGCATTCGAGACAGTAAAACGATTACGGATGGGGCGATTATGAAGATGGCTAAACAGATCGCCATGACCCGGGGAGTAGTAATCAAAACCGCGTTTACGAGTATGGTGAAGTATAATGAACTTTATCTGAAATTTGGAGAGAATTTAAATAAGTTACTAGCTTGGTTGCATGGTAAAGCCCTCAATGATGCTCTTGACCTGCGAGAACCAAAATGGGGGTTGCTGGATCAATTCACCAAGCAACCACTCGTACAAAAATATGTCGAAGATAGAAATTTCGAATTGCAGATGAGAACCAAGGCAGAATCGGATCCGGTGGTAGCCGCTGCCTCGATTATTGCACGAGCAACTTGGCTTCAACAAATGAAAAAACTTGAAAAATTTGCCGGTTGTACAATCCCCAAGGGATCCGGGGCACAGGCCAAGGAGGTCGCGAGCGAGTTATTCTCCAGATTCGGAGAGGCTAAAATGAATGAATTTTGCAAGATGCATTTTAAGACCGCATATGAGGCGATGGGAAAGATACCTCCTGTAAGGAAGGCTTGGAATCCGAAATGGGAAAAAAAGTAATCAATTTCTAATGCCAAATCCCAGGTGGACTCATGATCGAAAATTGGCAAAAGGCCAGTTAGGAATCGTTGGCGTGGATGAAGCCGGTCGAGGTTGTTTGGCTGGACCCGTCGTAGCAGGTGCGGTTCTTCTG
The DNA here is from genome assembly GCA_002364975.1 of Opitutia bacterium UBA3151. Classification (GTDB taxonomy): domain Bacteria; phylum Verrucomicrobiota; class Verrucomicrobiia; order Opitutales; family Seribacteraceae; genus Seribacter. The sequence continues at coordinate 75,238 of DEYT01000128.1, forward strand.
AGCAGTTCTTTTTTTCGTGAGGCGAAACACAGGAAGATCACCGAGGAAATGAATGATTCTAAACAGTTTAACGAGGCTAAAAGGGAAGAGCTTTATGCTCGAGTGATCAAACTTGCAGATCAAAGTGCTTTGATTGCAACTACTGGAGAAGCCTCGGTCCAAGAGATAGAAAAGCATAACATCGTAGGGGCTACTTGTTTTGCGATGGAACGAGCAATGAAAAAGCTTTCTGAGGAAAGCGATGGATTATGGGAACCCCTTCAGCAATCATCCCCTGAATGGTTAGAAGTTGGATGGAAAGCCAAGCAACCATGGATTGTTTTAGTGGATGGGCGTCCGATGAAAAAATTACCAATCCGGCACCAAGGGCTGGTTAAAGGGGATAGTATTTCACTTTCGATCGCGATGGCATCAATGATGGCTAAGGTTACTCGCGATCGATTTATGCGAAAACTTCATCTGGAATTTCCAAATTATGGATTTGATTCAAACAAGGGCTATGGATCACCGGTACACCTCAACGCTTTGCAGGAACTCGGCCCGACCCAGCATCATCGCCCCCGATTTATTCGCAACTTGTTAAAGGAAACCAAAGGGTCCAAGTCCGCGGATGAACAAAGTCAATTGAGTTTCTGGTGAAATCCTTTTATGATGCTCTTTTTTTATGATTTTACTTGGAGTAAATGTCGACCATATCGCTACCCTCAGGCAGGCACGCTATCGGGATGAATCGATTACTTTTGGCAAATTTGTTGAGCCTGATCCTGCCCGCGTTGCATGGTTGTCGGAAGAAGCTGGGGCAGACGGTATTACGATGCATGTTCGGGAAGATCGCAGGCATGTCCAAGTCGAAGATGTTCAAAGATACCAGGAGAAGATGAAGACTCGACTTAACCTTGAAGTGTCTCTCGCTTCAGAAATGGTGGAGCTGGCTTTATCACTTAGGCCAGAAAGTGTTTGCCTCGTTCCCGAGAATCGTAAGGAAGTAACTACTGAAGGAGGACTGGATATTTTATCTAACATGGGGCGTGCCCGAGAAGCGGTGGAGGCTTTTACGGATGCGGGTATTCCCACCAGTATGTTTATTGATCCCAATCCCAAGCAATTAGAAGCATCCGCTCAGATCGGTTCTCCTTGGGTAGAGTTGCACACCGGTAGCTTTGCTCGGGCTTGGTACCATGAATCCGAGCGTGAAAAAGAATTGATGATTTTACGAAAAGGAATGGACTTAGGAGTATCCTTGGGTCTCCGGGTAAACGCTGGTCATGGAATCAATTACGATAATGTGGAAGGTGCCAAGCAACTTCAAAAGGTCTACGAATTCAATATTGGTCATAGTATTGTTTCGCGTTCGATTACCCATGGCTTTAAGGAGGCGGTGGCCACAATGCGTCACCGTTTGAATCATTGATGGAGCCCCCGGTAATTCCTCGCGGGTCTAATGTCTTGGGGGTTGGTATCGACCAAATTGAAGTATCTAGAATTCATGATTCTCTGGCACAACATGGGGATCATTTTATTACCAAGGTTTTTTCTTCTAAGGAGCAGGCGTATTGCCAAGATAAAGCCGACTCCGCTCGTTTCTTCGCGGCCCGTTTTGCTGCCAAGGAAGCAACCGCGAAAGCTTTAGGCACCGGACTAGGTGCAGAATTTGGCTGGCTTGATGCTGAAGTCAGACATGGAAAAGCGGGCGAACCGATTCTTCATTTTTCGGACCGTGGATTAAAGCTCCTAAAGTCCAAAGGTGCAAACCGTGCTCTGATCAGCCTGACCCACTTGGAATCAGTAGCCAGTGCCATTGTAATTTTGATTTGCATATGATTTCATTACCAACAGACCCTGTTCTTACTTGTGAACAAAGCCTTGATTTCGAACAGGAATTTTTTGAATCCGATTTGGAACAAGAGTGGCAGATAATGACCCGGGCAGGTGAAGGGATCGGGGATGCTCTGCTTCGGGATGTGCGAGAACTTAGAACCATTCCCCATCGTCCTAGGTTGCTGGCTCTCGTTGGCAAAGGACATAATGGTGGAGATGCTCTGATTGCGACCAAAAGATTCCTCAGGACGATTCCTACTGCAAGGGCGGTGCTCCTTCCCTTGGAGCCTTGGCAGGATTGTCGTCCATTGACTCAGCGGGCGTGGGAAGAACTCAATGAGTTAGCTGATGAACGGCTTCAAGTAATCGATCCTTCCCCAGATTCATTGGCTGAACTGGAAAAGATAACTGAAGATGGTTTCTTTCATGCAATGGTTGACGGATGGCTTGGTATCCAAGCAAAACTTCCACTCCGTGATCCAATGCCGGGTTTAATTCGCTGGATCAACCAATCTGATAAGGTTGCCGTTCGGGCTTCCGTAGATTTACCAACTGGTGTAACTGGACATGGCACAGAAAACCCATTGCGGGTTGATTTTACCTATTGTACTGGGATTGTGAAAGAACCCGTGCTGGATCCAGTAAATGCAGAATTTGTTGGAAGAATTCGATACCTTGACCTTGGTTTCTTTCAAGCAATGAAAATGCCTGAAATCAATCAAAGAGTTTTAAGACCTTCTGCTTTACAAACTTTGCGTCGATTACGTTTCGTGCAAGGTGATAAGCGAAGCCATGGGCACCTTTTTTTACTGGCAGGTTCCAGAGAACTGGGCGGGGCTGCATTAATGGCGGCGGAAGCCTCGCTCAAGGCAGGTGTTGGCTTGCTTACTGTGGGGATTCCAGAATCATTACATGCTTCGTTTGTGGCCCAATTACCCGAAGCAATGTGGGTCCCGCTACCAGAAACTCCAAACGGTTGTATTGCCTTGGAAGGTCTTGGGAAAATCCGTCAGTTTACAAATCGAGCATCTGCTTTTGCAGCCGGTCCTGGACTGGGTGTGGAAAAGGAAACATTCTCCTTAGTTCGAGAACTATGTAACTTTTTTAAAGGTCCAATTTTGCTGGATGCCGATGCCATACAAGCTGAGATTCTTGAAAAGATTATCGACTTAAAACGGGTGGTAATCACCCCACACGCGGGTGAGCTGAAGCGGCTTGTTGGCAAAGTTTACCAAGAGGATTGGATAAGCCAGCAGGATTGCACCTTGGTGCTCAAGGGGTCGCACACTCAAATTTGGTCATCCCAAAATTGTATTTTCAGTTTGGGTGGGAGTTCTGCATTAGCTCGTGGTGGAAGTGGAGATATTTTAACTGGAATTCTCGGTGCCTTATTAGCCAAGAATTCCCATTCAATCCCAGATTCGTGCTGTCTTGGGGTACAATGGCATGGCCGGGCTGCTGAAGTATTAGCCCGTCAACATGGACAGGAATCCATTCGCACGACTGAAATCTTAAGCTATTTATCTTTTGCCTTGCGTAATGACTTCTGAGATGAAACCCCCTTTGACCTTACTGGTCTTGGCGGCTGGATTGGGATCCCGTTACGGTGGCCTTAAACAGCTTGAAAAAATTGGTCCGGGTGGTGAGACTTTGATGGACTACTCCATATATGATGCCAAGCGGGCAGGGTTTACAAGAGTTATTTTTTTGATTCGTGAGGAGATGAGAGAGCAATTCGAAAGCCAGGTAGGGGAGAAATATCAAAATATTTTGGATGTAAAATATGCCTATCAAAATATCCACGATTTGCCTTCTGGATTTAATTGCCCGCTAAAAAGACTTCGTCCATGGGGTACGGGACATGCAGTCTGGTCGGCACGAGAAAGCTTAATGGGTAATGACTTTGCGGTGATCAATGCTGATGATTTTTATGGATTTGAAACCTTTCAGGTACTAGCTCAATCTTTTGGTATCGATCAAACGGAAGAATCGGAGAAACTGATTCTTTCCATGGTTGGTTTCCGCCTGTCGGAAACTTTATCAGATCACGGGCATGTATCCCGTGGGATTTGTCAGAAAACAGCGGGATATCTTGAGACGGTTGAAGAGTGGACTCAAATTGGCGGAACACCCATCACCGGGTTGAATTCCAGTGGCACCGAGCTTTCCTTGAGCGGTTCAGAAATTGTTTCGATGAACATTTGGGGATTTCCCGGTTCAATCTTTTCTCTATTGGAGACTGAATTTATCAAGTTTCTAGATTCGTTGAACAAGGAAGACTTTCTTTCTGAGTTTTATTTACCGAGTGCCGTTGATGCCAGTATCAAATCAGGAAGTGTAAAAGTTAAGGTTTATCCTGCATCCTGTGCTTGGATGGGGGTGACTTTCAAAGAAGACAAAACCAAGGTGATGGATTCCATTCTTAGGCTGGTTGATAACGGTATTTACCGTAATCCATTATTCGAAGACTAGAATTTGGGAGTGAGCTCGAATTTCTCCCCGGGTTTTACTTCGAATTTACCACTGGTGTCTGGGTCCTCATCATTTCTGTAAACTTGTATGGTAAGGGATGTATTCCTTCGGGATGGTGACCATGCCCACTTCCCGATTTCAATAAAATTCATGGGCACACCTTCGTCCCAGCTTAGCCCGGGTCCTTCTCCACGAAGATAAGGCTTATTTCCAATACCAATCATTACATTTGCAATCACGGAGGTAAGGTCGCTATTTTTCAGTTTTTCCTCGTTTTCGATTTTGAGAGTAGGTTTTTCAGAAATCTTTTCCCCTGCAAGTAGGGCATCCACCTTTCGAATGGTTTCTTGTGGATCTGGCAAATCAAGATCCAATTCGGTCTCGATATCTGCTGTTACTTGGTTGGGGAGTTCATCTTCACGGGTAACCTCTTCTTCTTTCAAGTCTTCCAGACCAGAGAGCACAGTCTCATCGGTCGCATCCTCTTGATCTGGAGGACCTGCCTTCTGGGTTTCTGCGGTAAAGGATTCTTCCAAATCTTCCAGATCAGTGAGCACAGTCTCATCGGTCGCATCCTCTTGATCTGGAATATCTTCCTCTTGGTTTTCCAGGGTAAAGGATTCTACCAAATCTTCCGGATCAGAGAGAACAGGTTCATCCTCTTTCTCTTCTGTAAATTCATCTTCCATGACTTCAGGAACGAGTGAAGCTTTTCGTTGGCCTTCGTGTTTCTCTGGATTTTCTAAATTTGGAGAAGTAGGAGGAGATGAAGATAAGGCTGAACTTTTGAGTGCAGCTTTAATTTCATTGATTGAATCCTGAAGTTGTTCAAATTTACTGCTAAAGGTGTCGAGTTTTTTCTGGGTTGAGGCCAAGTTTTTTTGAACCTCTTTAATTTGTGGATCTGGTTCGGGAAGAATCGGAGAATGAACCAAGCCCTCTAAAGCAGATAATTTTTCGGTTAAATTGCTCTCCATTCCTTGGAAGGAGTGAAGAAGAGAAGAAAGAAGCTCTTGTTCTGCTTGATCTCCCTCCTTAGAGTTTTTCAAAATCTGATCCACAACCGAGGGAACCTTATCAATTTTGACCGCAAGCGAATCCAATTCCTCCTTCACTTCTTTCATATCAAAAAAAATCTTTCGATGCAGTTCTTCTTCCTGCGGTTTTTTTCCGTAAAAGCTTAGAAAGAGTGCTTTTTCGACAAAAAGTGGAAAGAAGATTAGAATACTTGCAACCGCGGATGCGAAGATGCAGCCAATTAGTTGCCAAGTCCCCAAGATTCCTTCTTGGAGATATTGTTGGTAAGCAAAAAGTAGGGTTATGCCTAGGATGAAAAATGCGGAAAGATAAAAGGGCCATTTTGCAAGGCCTCCCTCAGATTCATTTTGATCTTCAAAGTCGAGTGCCATTTTTTTAGTTAGTTCTTAAGTGATTAAATTTAGCGTCTGGCTTTATCTGGAAAACCTGCCTTACGATAGACCTTGGCAAGCATTTTGAAGGCTCGCTTTTGAGCACCCTCTGCTCCTTTTGCCAAAATTTTATTCAAATAATCCTTGTTCTTCACGAGTTCGTTGTACTTTTTTCTTACTGGATTTAAAGTCTCAATTATCATATCCGCAAGCTCTGACTTAAGAGTCCCATATCCCTTGCCCTCAAAGTGAGCTTCAAGACTCTCCATGCTTTGCCCGCTTAGTGCCGAATGGATTCCTAAAAGGTTGGACACTCCAGGCTTTTCTTTGACCGCCTTGATTTCAGCCCCGGAATCTGTCACCGCAGATGCAATTTTTTTCTTGATCCTATCCGGGTCGTCCAAAACAAAAAGAGTCGCCTTATCGTTCGGATCTGACTTGGACATCTTTCGGTCCGGATCGGTCAGCGACATTATCCTAGCTCCGACTTTGGGCACAAAAGCTTCAGGAACCTTGAAGGTTTCGGAGTATTGTCCGTTGAATCTTTGGGCCAAATCCCGGCATAATTCCAGATGTTGTCTCTGGTCTTCTCCTACTGGAACAAGGTCGGCGTTGTAGAGTAAAATATCGGCAGCCATTAAGACTGGGTAGCAAAGTAATCCGGCATTAATCGATGATTGGGCTCTTGCCCCTTGATGAGAAAAGGTGATGGAATCAGTCTCTGCCTCGGAAGAGGGGGCAACTTTGAATCCCAATTTTGCAGCTTTATCTTTGAACTGGGTCATCCGCTGAAGCTCACCAATTGGTGTCAGGCAGGTGAGTATCCATGCCAATTCTGTGTGTCCTGTTACATGGGATTGTACAAACTGGTTGCATTTTTCAGGATCAAGCCCGCATGCAATGTATTGAGCCACACAATCATATACATTTTTCCTTAAAACAGAGGGGGTGTATGAGTTGGTTATGGCATGCAGATCGACGATGCCAAAAAAACAATCATGATCCTCGAGCATAGTAGACCAATTTCGAACGGCTCCAAGGTAGTTCCCCAAAGTCAGCATTCCAGTTGGCTGGGCACAGGTAAGAACTACTGATTTAAGTTTGCTCACTGGTTGATTTTCCGTCATAATTAAAACTTTATCATTTACCCGAGCTTTTCCTTACCTCAAAGAATAACATTTCACGATAGTAAAATTCTCCTTTACCTTTCAAAACATGAACCCCGATTCAAATTCAACCGTTGAGGAAGATCTTAAAGATTTACTCAAAAGATGCCCCCCTGGTACCTATGATGCAGCTCTTACTTTTCGAAATTCACAAGATATCGATCAAGTCGAACCCATTGTAATGGGTATTATCGATCGTCACTTGGAACCTGACCAACGTGAAATTCTAAACAACAGTGATGAAAGTCTTCGAATGTATGAGGACTTGGGCATGGATTCCCTCACCATGCTTGAGATTGTCATGCTGGTTGAGCAAACTTTACAAGTCAGTATTGATAACGAAGAACTCAAAGATTTAAGAACCATTGGTGATGTCAAAGCTTACTTGCAAGCCAAGGCAAAAGGGGAGGAACCACCGGTACGTGCAAAAACTTACAGAATTGAAGAAATTGCATCCTTAATGCCTCACCGCGATCCATTTTTATTCCTCGAATCCGTTCAAATTAATGGGGACGAAACCACTGGTAATTATCGAATTTCAGGGAACGAATATTTTTTAGAAGGCCATTTTAAAGAAAATCCAGTGTTTCCTGCCTCTATCATGATTGAGGCGCTTGGGCAATTGTGTGTGTTCTTCCTGCTTAAAGGGGAAAATGTTTCCATTAAAGAAAAAGTAAATCCTAACACCATATTTTTTACTTCCTGTGACGGGGTTAAATGCAGACGCATCTGTAAGCCTGGGGATTTGCTCAAAATGAAAGTAAAAGTCTCTCGCATCCGTCATCCACTTGCTTGCTTTCAAGGTGAAATTACGGTGGAGGGTGAAAAGACTGCGTCTGCAGAAGAGGTTAAGCTGGCATTTGACTATTTTCCTGTAATTGACGGGCAAAAAGAATCTTCCGCTTCACATAAAAGCAGCAATAATAGTAACGGAAATGGGGCACGAACCTCAGTGTCGTTAGAAAATGGTTCGGTGAAAAAAACCGAATCGGTCAGTCCACGGTTCGTAAAATACGAACCGAGTGATTAATTCCGGACTTAACCTAATCTTTGGTTTTGGAAAAGGTTGCTTTTCTGTATGCGACCTTCCCAAGGTCAACGGAGACATTCGTAAGAAGAGAGCTCAGAGCACTCTGGGATTCTGGTCTCCAACCCCAAGCTTTTTCCCTTTGGGGTGGTGCAAACTTGTGGAATGGAATAGAAGTTAAATTATTTCCCAAGCATAAATTATTCACTCTCTTTTTTTGGCTCCCTTACTGGGCCTTTATCCGGCCCAAAGAATTTGGGCAGACTTTAAAATTTTTGTGCAATAAAGCATGCCCCAACCTGCAAAATTTCAACGAGACTTTTCTTGGGCTTGGGTTCGCTTTGGTGGAAGCTAATAATTTCCAAAAAAAGAATTATTCCTTGGTTCACGGAGTATGGGCAACCATGCCTGCCACTGCAGCATTTGCCATCCACAAACTGGTTGGTATTCCATTCTCGATGGGAGCCCATGCATATGACTTATTTAGGAAAGGAGGCGACTGGTTACTGCCGATGAAATTGGAGAGTGCATCATTCGTTCGTACATCCTCGAAATCTTCTGCCTCCCGTCTTACTCAATTGGGAGTCCCTGAAAATAAGATCAAATTGATTCGAAGAGGACTTGAAGCATTTTCAACCAGAAATTCATTCGAACTTTATTACCCACGGAAATTAAAATTGATCGCCATTGGCCGGTTAGTTCCCAAAAAAGGATATTTCCACATGCTCCGAATCGCTCTTGAATTATTCCGGGATCAAGTGCCGTTCGAGCTTAAAATTATTGGGAGTGGAGCATTAGAAAAAAGAATCCAAGCAGAAATTTTAAGATTCGGATTACAAGAAAATGTTTTCTTGTTAGGAGCAAAAAAAGAAGAAGAAGTTCGCAAATTTTTATTGCTTGCAGATGCCTTTCTTTTCACTGGAATTATTGATGCTCAGGGAGACCGTGATGGAATTCCTAATGTCATTCCAGAAGCGATGGATGCGGGTTGCTTAGTTATCTCATCGAAGAATGCGGGAGCATCGGAAGCATTTACGGACCGTGTCTCTGGTTTCTCAATGGATCCGGAAACTCCGATGGAATGGGTAGATTTGCTCAAGGATTTTCTTGTCAACCCAGGAAATTTTGAGAAGATCCGAAAGAACGCAAGCAAGCATGCACGGAAAAATTTCGATATTAAAAGAACTGCATCTTCGCTAAATCGGTCAATACAGAAAGCGATCGAGAACGTTACTTCTTGATGAGAAAACCTTTAGTTAGCATTTTAATATCAACTTATGGACAGCTGGAATATACCAAGCACTGCCTAAACTCGATTAAACAGACGGTTTCCGAAAAGATTGATTTTGAAACCTTAATCGTGGACGACTGTAGCGAGGACGAAACCCAATCATTTCTAAAGAGCCTCGATTCAGGAATTCAAACTTTTTTTAATCAAAAAAGAGAGGGTTATGCAAAAAACAACAACTTTTTGGCAGACCAAGCCAAGGGCGAATTCCTTTGTTTTTTAAACAATGATGTTTTTGTGAAAGGAAATTGGTTGGAACCTATGATTAATACATTTAAAAAGTTTCAGGAAGTTGGCGTTGTTGGTAATGTCCAAAGGCTAGCGGATAGCTCAAAATACGATCATATGGGGGTGGTTTTTTCTCCTGAGGGAAATCCCAGACATTTTGGTCAAGGCTTTGCCTACAGGCCATTTAAGGGAGAAATTCGAAAGTGGAGTGCAGTGACTGCTGCCTGCTGTTTGGTCCGGCGTGATTACTTTCAAAAAATTGGAGGTTTTGATGAAATCTTTATCAATGGGTGTGAGGATGTAGATTTATGCCTTCGAATGAATGAGGATGGAAAATCCTGCCTTGTGGTCCATGATAGTGTGGTGGAGCATGTCAAGAGTGCCAGTGAAGGAAGAAAGCAATTCAATCATGAAAATTTCGAGCTGCTCAACCAAAGATGGGGTGATTTGATTCGACAGAACCAAGCGGTCTCTGACCAATATTTACATGCGTGGACTTATTTATATAGGGGTTTTGTCAAACCTTGGTCGGTTAACCTCTCGAAGTTTATCCATTCGGTATTTATTTTGTTACGGCTGAAAAAGCTGAGGGCTTTTTAGATCTTGGAGCATGCATAATGCATGGCTTCCTCAATTCGATCCAGGTCTTCATCCGTATGGCTTGCAGAAATTGCGGTTCGGATTAAGTCTTTGCCGGGAGGGACTCCCGGAGCGATTGAAATGATCGTATAAATCCCTTTTTCCTGTAATGCTTTCCAGAAATAATAAACTTTTTCCTTTTCCCCTAAAACGATTGGAATAGCTGGGGTCTCACTATCCCAAATATCCAGCTTCAAGTCGGATAAAATTTTTCGATAGCGCTCCAAATTTTTTACAAGCCGTTTCTGATGTTCTGGCTCATCCTGCATAATTCGGAGGGCGGCTTGTGCGGAAGCACAGGCACTTGGAGATAGGGCAGCGGAAAAAATGGCCTGTTTGGAATGACTGCGCATATAATTGATGGCATCCTGAGATGCTGCCACAAACCCTCCTGATCCCGCTAGGGATTTTGAAAAGCTTGCGCAGATTACATCTACTTCATTGGTTAAATTAAAGTGATCTGCGGTGCCACGACCTTGTTCACCAAGAACACCGAATCCATGAGCATCATCCAGAACCACAAAAGCATTATATTCATCGGCAAGCTTCATGAATTCTGGAAGTTTAGCAATGTGTCCTTCCATTGAATAAACCCCCTCAAAAATGAAAATTTTAGGAGTTTTTTCATCTTCATATTCCAATAATTCCTTCAAGTGCCCAGGATGGTTGTGCGAAAACCTCTCGCATCGGGCTCCACTTAATTTAATACCACTCCATAGGGAAGAGTGCAGGTTCTTATCAGCAAATAATATATCTTTTCGATCTGCAAAGCCAGTCACCGAAGAGGCACAAGCTAGGTATCCGGCGGAAAAGACGTGACATGCTTCTTTACCCACAAAAGCAGCAAGTTCCTCTTCCAGTTCCCGGTGAAAGGAGCGTCCGCCATTGGCAAGACGGGCACCCGTTGTACTGCTTCCCCATTTCTTGATCGCCTCCGAACCTGCTTCCTTGATCTTGGGATGATGAGCCAAGCCAAGATAATCGTTGCTTGAAAGCATGATAAATTCTTTTCCGTCTTTCCATACCCGTGTACCTTCTTGCTTGTCAAAAATATGGTAATAGGTGTCATATTTCAGGCGCAACCGGGTTGCGTCATCCGAATGAATTCTTTGGATAACCGGGGATTTCGCTTTATTAAATAAGGAAAAGGCCATTCTTCTTACACTATCGAACGAACCCAGTTCGTGGAAGAAAAAAGCCTCTCCTGTTAAGAAGAGTGGCTTGAAGAAAGAAAAAACTAAAAAATACCTTATTCGGTTCTCTTAATAATATGAAAACCAAAATCAGTTTCTACCACTTCTGAGATTGCACCTACATCCAAAGCGAAGGCGGCTTCCGAAAAAGGTTTGGCCATGACTTCAAATTTAAATTTACCAAGATCACCACCCTTGGGACCGGAAGGTCCATCCGAGTGTTTCTTTGCCATCTCCGCAAAGTCCTTACTTTCTGAGGTGACTGATTTATGAATTCTTTGTGCTTCTGAATTGGCAGCATCCTTGGATCTTTTGATATCAGCATCTGCTCGGCTCGCCCCCTGATAAGAAATCAAAATGTGAGAGGCTTTAATTTCCTCGGGCATTTCTTCAGATTCTTTTTCTTTTGCCTTCACGAAATCGACACGATTCAAGCGGATTTTTTCGTAGACTTCATTCGAAATTACATAATACCAGTCCGCTAAGTTTTCATTCAGTTCCTTGACCCGATTCTGAGCCTTGGCCACCTTTTCGTTGAATTCTCTTTGTTTTTGGGCATTGGATGCTTGAATGCGGGCAATTTCCGCTTCCCTGTCCGCTTTCATTTTGGCTATTTCATCCGTGGCGGAAGAAGCATTTGAATCCGAACTGGGTAGTTGGGGAGAGGAAGTAGAATCTTGGACCGCTGCTGGCAAATTCGCGGGCGGGCTGGATGGAGGAGGGGAGGGTGGGGTGAAATTAGGCGGTGGACCAGGGGGGGAAATAGGGGGAGCGGATTTAGCTCCTTTTTCTCCTTCTGGTCCTTTTGCACCTTCCTTAACCTTGGCTGGTTCAGCAGGCTTCTTGCCCTCTGTTCTCGGTTTTTCAAAAGGGGCGGGGACAGTTTCCAATTGAGGCTGGTCTAAAAGATTTGGATTAACCCGGGCATAGGCATAAATGTAGCGGCTATCTCCGGTTGCGTTCTCATCGTCCTCCGAACCACGGTAAGCCTCTCCAAAACGCAACACATACTCGACTCCGTCTTTCATGCCGACCACGACCTCACCCTTTTTTGACACCACTTGTAGTTTGGGCTTTCCATCTTGGTAAGCTAAAGGTTTTCCATCCTTACCGACCATCTCTACGGTTAGAAACCCCTTGTCAAATAATGACTTGGCCGAATTTTTCAGCTCCTGCACATTATTAGCTGCGACAAATTCGTTCCCGTTTCGTAAGCTGGAAGCTAATACCGCAGGCTTTTTCTCAACATCAATAATTTCAAGATCATCGAAGGCATCTTTCATGCCATCAAGCTTCTCTTTGTCAAGCTCTTCATCTTCTTTAAGTAGACTACCGATTAACTTCCATTCCGAATCGGCGTAATCCAAAATTTGTTTGGCAGATGGTACCATTTTGCCGTCTTTGACCTCATAATTATCAAAAGTAACGCTTTTGATATTCCATTTATCGAGATCGAGGAAATCTTTTTCAACCCAGTCTACAAACTTCGTGCTGACATCATTAACGTTTTGCATTTCAACCCGGTAGACCTCATTCTCTTCTGGTTTACGAACGAAATGAGTATTGTTGAGACCCTCCACCTCATTTCCAATAATAAGTTGGGCAAGGTTGGATCCAGAATTATTTTTTAAGGCAATCATACGGCCCACACCCTGATCTCCGGGTTGAGACCGACTCGGGTCAAGCACTCCAAATTTCGAGTGTTCGCCCGCTCCTTCACCGGCTTGATCCAGAATCCGAACATCAAAGAGAATCGTGGAAACATCTTTTACTTGGTTATCCGCATTGGCTGGGTAATCCGGTTTGTTTGGTCTACGGATAAACCACCCTTGATCGGTTTGGGCTACCTCAATGGATTTAGCCTCCAGATCTTCTTCGTCCATTTCCACGATTTCAATACCGGTTGCTTCTCGGGGGTCAAAGCTTTCGAACAAGGGTTGACCCATACGGTTTACTTTACTTGAAGGATCGCGTTTTACTGGGGCGGTGAAGATTGCCAAAGCAATGCAAGCGGCGGCTGCGAGGAGAAAAACAAGAGTGGTTTTGTTTTCTTTCATTTGTCTTATTTGGTAGGTGTAAGGATTATAAATTGGATATTGTTCAGGAGCGAACTCGGGAGGCAGTGGCACCTTGGATTTCAGCGGCACTCTTCTTGA
>DEYT01000073.1:0-10668 GCA_002364975.1 Opitutia bacterium UBA3151
CAGAACAAGCACGGATTTGCCCCCAAAGTTCTCATACATGGGGGTCGTATATATGGATTGGGTAAGACCCAGAAAAATGCGGGGCTTGCCTTGCTCTTTGCACAGGATGGCGCCCAGGTGCTTAAACTTTCCCAAGCTTTTGGAAGCGTAGAATATATGACGGATCGGGCCCGGGAATTCATCGAGAACTGGGAAGTGGAATCCTATCGGGAAAAAGTAGCTAGCTGATCCATGATTCGATTATTTTTGGTTATCGTTGTATCTGTTTCCTTCCTGCCGGCGAAGCAACGACCCAATATTCTCTTTCTTTTTGCCGACGACCAACGGGCGGATACAGTTTCCGCTCACGGCAATCCTCATATTCAAACTCCACACTTAGACCAAATGTCCAGGGAAGGTTTTAGCTTTCGCAAAAACTATTGTGCTGGCTCATTCAGTGGTGCGGTTTGTGTAGCCAGCCGGGCCATGCTGATGACCGGGCAGCATTGGATGTCTCTACCTAGCGAAAAGCCTCAGGCCAATTGGGGAACAAACCAAACACTCCCAGCCCTGCTCAAAAAATGCGGAGGGTACCAGCCCTTCATTATTGGCAAATGGCACAATGGAAAGAAAACCTTGGACCAGTCCTTTTCCAAAGGTAGCTCGGTTTACATGGGAGGCATGGCGGATCACACTAGTTTCCAGGTGCAGGATCTCAAGAATGGAATACTGAGCGAAAAAAGACCCGCAGGAGGTTTCTCAAGCACGGTCTTTGCAAATGATGCCATATCCTTTATTCAAAAAGCAGAAAAAGAAAACCCTTTCTTTCTTTATGTCTCTTTCATGGCCCCCCACGATCCTCGCAATCCACCCAAAAAATATCGTGAGATTTATTACAAGAATCGGCCTCCACTGCCCAAAAACTTCCTCCCTCAGCATCCTTTCCAGAATGCCCCTCCAACTACCTCCGGAAGGGACGAAGGCTTAGCTCCATGGCCGCGCACCAAGAAAATGATCAGTGATCAACTCTGTGAATATTACGGTCTGGTCACCCAGCTTGATCAACAGGTTGGTAGAATTTTATCGGCCCTGCAAAAAAGTGGACAAGCGGACAATACCATCGTTGTGTACACTGCAGATCATGGGCTAGGCATGGGAAGCCATGGCCTTCTCGGAAAACAAAATGTGTATGAGCAAAGCATGCAATGCCCCCTCATCTTAAAAGGGCCAGGTATACCCAAAGGGAAAACGAGTGAGGCTTTTACCTATGTGCACGACCTCTATGCCACCCTCTGCAATCTAGCTAAAGTTGTGCCTGAAAATAAAATAGACTCCAAAGATCTTACTGAAATCATACGGGGAAATTCGAAAGAGGTCAGGAAATCTCTCTTTTTACCTTTTCAGGATAACCAAAGGAGCATTAATGACGGGAAATGGAAACTTCATATCTATCCACAAATTAATCATCAGCTTCTTTTCGATTTGGAGAAAGATCCACATGAAATGAAAGATCTGTCCGAAGATCCCAATCATTCAGAGGAACTTGAAAAAATGAAGGGGCTGATGAGTGCATGGAGAAAACTCCTTCAAGACCCCTACCCGATTCGCTCTAAGAACCCCATACCCAGCAAACCTGCTTACGATAACGAAAAACGGGTGCTTGACCGTTGGCAGCCCAAGTGGATTCGTAACAAGTATTTCGGAGGTCGAAGTGATACTTCCCAAGGGAAATAATAACCGATGCTGGTTGCTTAATCCTTCCATTGTGTTCCATTTTTTTCTTAGTCTTTTAATTCCCAAACCAAGCAGACTAGTACATTCTCCCAGCCATGAAAAACAATCTCACTAAGATTACCAACTCCTTTCTTTTTCTTGCGTTCTTCTCTTCTGCATGGGCCATTCCGGTTGAATTTGAAGTGGGACGCACTCCACCTCCAAAAAAGGGTCTTCCCGTTCTGGGATCAGGACTAGCAATGAGCAAGGGCTATTACCGTGGATCTCCTCTGGGAGAACTCTCCGGCTGGACCCTGTCTGTTTGGTTTGAGGCAAAATCAGATAAGAAGGGTGATTTATTTGGGATTGTCCGCAATGAAAACAAGGGAGAAGCCTATCGCTTAACTTATGAAAAGGGAGCCATCTCATTCGGCGATCCAAAGCAGAGCAAAAAATCATGGAAACTTGGGGTTCAAGGTGTAAAAAAAGAAAAATGGAATCATCTCGTCATTTCTTACGATCAAGCAACGGGACCTGCGATTTACCTCAACGCAAAAAAAATGGATCAGGGTGGAAGGGGGCAAATGGGGTATGCCACCAATTTTGACCATTATCACTTTGGTGCAGCCTTGGTCAGCAAAGGTAAATATAGTGATTACTTCGATGGGAAGATTGATGATTTCGAACTCCACAATCGTCCATTCGAAGAAAAAGAAATTGAATCTCTCTTTCAGGGAACATCCTTTCCCGGTTCTTTAATTGCCTTCAATGACTTCGAAAATGTAAATCATCGGGAACTTGCTTACTTCAATTCGGCAAATCCAGACGATGATTATCTCGAAGCAGGGAGAAAGCTGTATGTCCAAAACTGTACCGCATGCCACAGTAAGGACGGGGTCAGTCCGCCGATCAATCCGCTCGCACGCTCGTTCATCAAGAATAGGATGGAAAATGGAGGGGATCCGTTCAGCATGTTCAAAACCCTGACCTACGGGTTTCGGAACATGATGCCTTCCGTCCAGCTCAACCCAAGCGATCGATACAAAGTGATCCACTATCTCCGGGAAAAGATTATCAAGGAAAAAGCTTCGGAGTTGTATGTAAAATTTGACCAGTCCCAAACTTATCGTATGCCCAAGAGTCCGGATAACTCCGGAAAGGAAGCGAAACGCATTGAAGAACTTGCCCGCTTGGGATATTTGCGTGATTATGGTAAGGCACTCATTTCCCCCGTGGTTGGAAATGCCAAGAGCAATAATGCCCTGACCATTGATTTGGGTAACCAAAGCACCATTTCCTACGAACTGGGTACGATGCGAACCATTGGTGCCTGGACGGGTGGATACCTCGATTTCAGTGGAACCCTGCACCACCGGCTCCGGGCAGGTGGGTTGCCTAATGCGAGGTTTGAAAAGATTGTTCGATCTGACGGTTGGCAATGGGCATGGGATGGGAAAGCGGAGAATACAATTCCTGATCTTTTTCCAATAACCGTGTGGCCGGAAGAACAGTTGCGCTATAACGGTCATTATCCACACGGCGATGAAATTATTATCTCCTACTCTGTTCAAGGACGTTCTGTATTGGAAAGTCCCAAGCTCGAAAAAATCGGAGAAATCTCGGTGATCCATCATCGACTCACCATCCGTGCAGGAGAGAATCCCTTGGAACTCATCGTTCTCGACGACCAACCGGAAATAAAAGGTAACATTGCAACTATCGGATATTCTATTGCCTGGCTCCAAACTAAGAATAAAAAAGTCCGTTTTCGATCCAGTAACAACGGCAAGCTCGTTCTACAAATTCCTCCGAGCGACAAACCCCTGCATTTGAATGTTGCCCTGTCGCATGACGAGAGTGATTCACTCAAACAGCAAACTCCCTCCCATCAGGTAGTTAACCTCCTCGAATGGACCCGAGGGGGGCCGAGAAGGTGGAAAACCACCCATACCCTTCAAGGTAGACTAACCACCTCAAGTTTTCAGGGCTATGCCATGGATAGCATTACTGTACCCCTTAAGAATGCCTACAACTCTTGGATGCGCACCTCTTCCCTCGCGTTCTTTCCGGACGGACGCCTCGCCGTCGGTACCTTACCCGGAGATGTTTGGATCGTCAGCGGAATCAATGATCAACTGGACCAAGTAACCTGGCAAAGATTTGCCGCCGGACTCTACGAACCTTTAGGCATGAAAGTTGTGGACGGGGTCTTAACTGCCATCACCCGAGGAAGAATTGTCAAACTCCACGACTACAATCACGATGGGGAAGCGGATTTCTATGAAGCTTTCTTTAATGAGAATGAACCGGACAAAGGGTGGCATGCTTACAACTTTGACCTCGAAGTCGGAAAGGATGGATCCTTTTATTACGGACGCACTGGAGGATTCAGCCAATGGTCGGTACCGGGGGGAGTGGTCAAGGTAGCTGCCGACGGCAAGAGTTCCGAGGTAATTGGTGCCGGATTGCGTGCACCCAACGGCATCGGAAAACTTCCGGACGGTCGGATTACTTTGGGTGATAATCAGGGAACTTATGTACCTGCCAGTAAAATTTCTATCACCAGTCCGGACGCATTCCACGGAGCCGGTTCATGGACCAAGCACGGGGATAAGTATGATCCCGAAAAAATGGTTCAACCCATAGTCTACATGCCACAGGAACTGGACAGCTCATCTGGCGGACAGCTTTGGGTCGAGAAAGACAAAAGACTGGGACCCTTGAGTGGACAGTATTTTCACACCTCTTACGGAAAAGCGGCAACCATGTATGTGATGATGGATAAGATTAGTAATGGTATGCAGGGTGCGGTTTACTCTCTCCCACTGAAAATGGAATCCGGCACCATGCGGGCCGCCAAAAGTCCGGTGGATGGCCAGATTTACTATTCCGGGCTCACCGGTTGGCAGGCAGGAGCCACTCAGGAGGGAAGTATTCAAAGACTTCGCTACACTGGGAAAACCGGAATTTACCTGACGGGAGCAAAAGCCCGAAAAGATCGCCTTCAACTTACTTTTACAGAACCCGTTCGTCCACAATCCTTAAACAAGGAATCCTTCACTGCCAGTGCCTGGAATTACCAATGGTCCAAAGGTTATGGTTCGCCCCAACTCAAAGCGTCCGAGCCTGTAACCAGAGGGGTTGATGAGCTGGCAATTGATTCACTCAAACTCTCGGACGACGGTTTGACTCTTACCGTAAGAATCCCGAATTTAATCCCCTGTCACAATTTAAAACTCGGATTTTCACTCCAGGGGAAGAATGGAGCCGAACTTTCCGGTCCGGTTTATTTTACCATTTACGAATTACCAGAAAGTTAATTTTATTTTCTGATCTTTCTCTCTGGGAAAGAAATTCTTTTAAATAAAATTTTAGAGAAGATAATCCATAAGGTTTGCCTTACAAAAAAAAGGGGGCAAAATGAGATTACCTATGAATCGAAGATTATTTTTGCGGGGATCTTTGGGTGCCTTGGCTTTACCAGCCTTGGAATCGATTGCTCTACCCAAAATTCAAACTGCAAAAGCCAACTTGGCTCCCACCAATGAAGTAAAACGGCTTGTCTGCATTGGTAACTCTTTCGGATTCCATGCTTCCCATTTCTTTCCCACCGATCAAGGACCCATTCGTTCTCTTCCCAAAGCACTTGAACCATTGAAGGGGAACATAAATCAAACCACCGTCTTCTCGAACCTTGATCATGGGGTTAAAGGTGGTCACTTTGCGGTGCATTCTTTTCTTTCCGGAGTGAAGCAATCCCAAGCTTCTTCGATGCCCAATGGGAACCTTTCCCTTGATCAGCGTGCAGCGGAAGTTTTTGGGTTCAAGACTCGGTTTCCCTCCTTGGTGGTGGGTTCGGAAAATGGTTTGCACGGAGGCTGTCAGATGTCATGGAACCGGTCGGGTGTCCGAGTTCCCCCGATTGAAGGTCCAAAAGATCTGTTTCGCAAGCTTTTCGTCCAAGAGAAATCCAAAAATAACCACCATGTGCTTCAGCAATTTGACTTAGGTAAATCTATTCTTGATGCCTCGTTGGAAGATGCCCGCAACCTGGGAAAACGACTCAATGGCAGAGACCGAGATAAACTGGATGAGTATTTCACTTCGATTCGTGAAGTAGAAACCAGTATTCAGCAAAAGGAAAAATGGCACTCAGTCCCTAAGCCGATTGCCCCGATCGATGAACCAGTCAACCGAAATCTGGTGGAAGATATTCCGGTTCTTTATAAGTTGATCGCCCTTGCCTTAGAAACCGACTCTACCCGGATCGCCAGTTTCGAAATGGCCGGGGCCCAGTTCAATACCGGATTGCTTGGCCTGAAAAACGGTTACCACGCCTATTCTCATCACGGTCAAATGCAGGAAAATATTGATGCCCTGCTTGCTCTCGAAATTTATCAAATGGAATGTTTTTCCAAATTTCTTGATCAACTTAAATCAAAAAAGTCCCCCAACGATTCTTCTCTCTTAGATGAAACCACCGTCTTATTTGGCAGTGGAATGGGGAACGGTAATGCCCACACCAACAACAACCTGCCCATTCTAATGGCTGGACGGGGCTACCAAACCGGTTCGCATTTAGCCATGCCTGAAGCCAAAAACAAACGAGTTCCTTTATCCAACCTGTATCTTTCAGTACTAAATCAACTGGGAGTGGAAGATGAAACTTTCGCCCATTCCACTGGTACTTTAACCCTTTAGCCAAAGTCTTACTATGGGCAAAAAATTGTCTTTGGGTATCTTCGGTGTTTTGATCAGTGCGTTCATCAATCTCCACGCTGAAAAGAATTTTGATTCAACCATCACTCCCTTTCTACGAACTCACTGCTTCAAGTGCCACGGTCCAGAAAAACAGAAAGCAGACCGGCGCTACGACCAACTTTTACACCCCATCCAGAATGACGATGACCTACTCCTCTTTCAGGATATCCTTGACCAGTTAAACCTCGGGGAAATGCCTCCCGAGGAGGAACCTCGCCCTGATCCCGCTGAAGTAAAAGAAGTCATAGCCTGGCTCACCTCAGCGATTGCGGAGGCCCAGAGTAAGCGAGAGAGTAAAAACAGTGAAACTGTGCTAAGACGCCTGAACCGAAGGGAATATCTTCATACCATAAGCGACCTTTTTGATCTCAACACTGATGCCTTCGACCCGACCGAAGGCTTTCCATCGGAAAACGAAATTCATCACCTCGACAACCAAGGTCATGCTTTAGTTACCTCTGGTTTCTTGCTCGATCAATATTTACGGGCAGCCGATCTGGTGGTTGAAAAAGCCCTGCCCTACCTCGACAAACCCGCTTCCCAGGAATGGATTCAAAACGGAAATTTTGAACAGGGTGAATTCACCGGATTCATGACCAGTGTGCAGAAAAGAGATTTGATAGATAAACCACTTAAATCCATAAGTTGGGGCTTGAAGGGCATGACAGGTTCAATGTCTCAGGAAAAACTCTCCATGCGACGAAAATCGCTAACCGAAAATTTCGAAGCCATTCTCCGTGATGTGGAAAACATCCCTAATCATATCCGCCTTTATGAACACCCCAATTCCCAGCGACATATGGGTTCCTATGCATACATGTCGGAATTATCAGAAGGCGTGCCATTTGATGGATACTATTTCTTTGCCTTTGATGCAACCGCCCTTTACCGGGTCCCACCCTATGAGAAAAACTTTGCCCGAACCCGAACGGACGAACCGTTTCGCCTCGCCGTTGTGCCCGGAAATGTGGAAGTTGGGCCCCTCCATTTACCTCAACCACTAGAGCCTAAATTAGCTCATTTTGAAATGGTGGATGGGAAAAGGAAAAAGTATCATGCCCGCATCTGGCTGAACAAGGGATCCACCCCCCGCCTGATTTTTCTGAACGGATCACACCTCACCCGGAGTGCCCATATCGAGGCGGCCCAATTTCTCCGTCAACGGGATGGACTGTCCCCCCTACCCTCCGGTAATGATAATTTAGTCTACGGTCTTCAACATGCCAAACTTCCCCAAGTTCGGATTCATCACCTCTTTCTGAGTGGGCCGATCATTGATCACTGGCCCACTCGCACCCAAAAAGAAATTTTTGGAGGTAGCACCTATGAATCGGAAAAAATTCGCACTCAATTGAGTAATTTCCTCGAACGGGCCTATCGTCGTCCCCCGACGGAAACACAGATTGATGCGATTCACGGGGTTTATCTGGCCCGCAAATCCAAGGGGATCGACTCTTGGCAGGCGTTTAAAGATTCTCTTAAAGCAGCTCTTTGCTCCCCTCATTTTATTTACCTAGAGGAAGAAGCGGAGCCTGAAACGAACAAAATTGACCCGCATGCTATTGCCTCGCGACTCAGTTATTTCCTTTGGTCCTCGATGCCCGATCGTGAGTTATTTGCCCTCGCCCGTAAAGGAGAGCTTTCCAATCCCGACATCCTGAGGGCCCAGACTGAGCGATTGCTCAGGGATTCAAAGTTAGATCGTTTCGTGGACGGGTTTCTCAACGCTTGGCTCACCCTCGATAATTTGGGCACCACCCCTCCCGATCATCAGCGTTTTAAAGAATACTATACGGATGACCTTGCACCCGCGATGCGAAAAGAAACCCATGTTTTCTTTCGCCACCTACTGGATAACAACCTGCCCACCTCGGAATTCCTCACTGCTCAATACACCTTTGTTAACCCTGCACTTGCCCGACTTTACCATTTACCCGTGGAAAAATCAGATTTTCCCAATCCTGACTCCTTTATTCGAGTCAGTACGGAAGGCCACCCCCGGGGCGGCTTGCTGGGGCACTCATCCATCCATACCGTGACTGCCAATGGGGTTGACACATCCCCGATTATTAGGGGAGTCTGGTTGCTTGAAAATATTCTGGGCACCCCACCCTCCACTCCGCCCCCAGATATCGAACCTATTGAACCGGACATCCGTGGTTCCACTACCATTCGGGATCAAATGGAAAAGCACCGTTCCGACCCAACCTGTGCTGAATGCCATCGGAAAATCGATCCACTTGGATTTGCCCTAGAAAATTTCGATGCCATCGGCCGCTTTCGCACCACTTACGGGCCCAGAAAAAATATCGACGCTTCGGGCACCCTTCCTGGAGGCCAAGAATTCAAAGACCTTGGCGAATTCATTTGGCATTTCAGGATCGAACATCCAAAATTTATTCGTGCCCTTACCAATAAACTTATGGAATATGCTTTGGGCAGGCAGATGGAAATTTCAGACCGCCCTACCATCGACCGAATCCTCAAGAAGGTTGAAAAAGAGAATCTTGGATTTCGGGATTTAGTGATCGAAGTGGTTGCCTCGGATTTATTTGTTAAACCGTAAACCGGAATTATTCGTATTCCGGAATCTTGGCGTCTTTTTCAATCAAGGTATTTTCCCAATAAACCGAGCCATCTTTCCTTCGTTCGATCAACCGGGCATTACTCCCAGCTACCGGTTTGGCCGGGTTCTTGGGAAAGTAGGAGGCCAATTTTTTTCTAAGTTTCCTAGTCTTTGGATCGGATGCCAAATTTTTGAATTCATCAGGGTCCTTTCTCACATCGTAAAGCTCTTCCGAGCCATCGGCGTAGCGAATGTAACGGTGGGTTTCGCTACGTGCGGAATCATTTCCCGGTCCATGTGTGGTGATGGCGGGACGAGAGCGTGGTGCTTGGGCATCCTTGAGTTGAGGAACTAGGCTGAGCCCTTCAATCTCCTCCGGCACCGATTTCAATCCACATAATTCAGCTAGGGTTGGGTAAATATCCAACAACTCGGCAGGACGCCGGCAACGCGACCCTTTGGATATTCCAGGCCCGGCGAATATCAGAGGAACGCGGGCGGTCGGGTCCCAAAGCGTATTCTTTCCGGTGATTTCCTTTTCACCCAAATGATATCCATGATCAGACCAGCAGACGATGATGGTGTTATTCTGCAGACCACTTTTTTCCAAAGCATCCAATACTCGACCTACCTGAGAATCCACAAAACTGACCGAAGCCAGGTAGGATCGAACCTTGTTCTTCACTTGTTTATTTTCATCCAGAAACTTGAGGCGTGGTTCGGGAAGCTCCCAGTGAAGGTACCAGGAAAAGCGCGGAGTATCCTCACGGTCGTCACGGCGAATCGGTGGAAGGACTACGGTCTCCTCCGGGTATAGATCAAACCATTTCTGTGATGCATAGAGAGGAACATGTGGACGGAAAAAGCCAACCGCCATAAAGAAGGGATCCTCCGGTATTTGGAATAGTTTATTTACCGCCCAGTCCGCTGTCTTGTAATCCAATTGATCCGAATCCTTGGGTGGCCAAACCCCCCAGTCCACCAGTCTATGATTCTGTGGAGTTTTAACCAATTTTTCATCGGGAAATCGATTTGGCAACTTTGCCCGAGTGCCCGCATTGTCGAATTCTCCACTGGGTAAAGCTCCGTGATAAATCTTACCCAAGGTCGAAGTGTTGTAGCCATTGAGTTTGAATGCTTTCGGGATTGTCACCTGACTAGCATACTTGGGCACTTTTTTGAAAGATGGTTGGAGAGAGTAGATCCCAGTAGTGGATGGCCTCAGCCCGAGCATCACAGAGGTACGGGACGGGTTGCAGACCGGAGCCTGACAATACGCATTGGTAAACAAAGTTCCCCTAGCTGCAAGTTTGTCAAGATTAGGCGTTTTAACTTGGGGATGTCCGCCCAGACAGCCAATCCAGTCATTTAGATCGTCAATGGCCAAAAACAGAACATTTGGCTTGGTTTTTGCAAAAGAGCCAGAAACAACCAAAAGGGTCAAAAAGAATGAGGGTTTCATAATATAAAATGGTACTAATAGAATTAAACATTTAGGATCATAAATGTTCGCGTAAAAGCGAGTGGATATCCCCCAGTTTCACTTGTTCAGGGACAGTGGAGGACTTTGCAACCAGAATTAGTGTCCCCGCGTTCTTGGACCTAATAAAGTTAGGACGGTTCATGAAATTGTTATAGAATACATTTTT
>DEYT01000073.1:10998-11212 GCA_002364975.1 Opitutia bacterium UBA3151
AGAATCTAAATGTCATTCGTACCCGATTCCTTACAAAATTTCTGTAAGTTTAGATTTACCATCACCCAGTCTGCTCTACTCGACTTTCAACCCGATACTTTGAGAATGGCTATTTAACTCAGGGGCATACATGCACTGCACATGGGTCATGCCGGTCTGATATTCACCGCGGTGCTGGACCCGGACGGAATATTCGAATACATAAGTACCCTTG
>DEYT01000053.1 GCA_002364975.1 Opitutia bacterium UBA3151
AGCGGACAGGACATCACCTTGGACCAAGCGGCCTCAACCTTTGGAACCCTAGCCTTTACCGGAGCGAATGTGGCAGTGACTGATGCGGGAGCAACAGACTTGGGAGCGAGTACGGTAAGTGGAACCCTAGGAATCACCTCAGGCGGAGCGGTAACTAGCAGTGGAACATCGGAGATTACGGGTGCGACCACGATCAGTGCTTCTGGGCAAGCGGTAAGCCTTACCAATGTAGATTCCACTTTTGGAGATTTTTCAGTAAACGCTAAGGATGTTTATATTGTGGAAAGTGGTTCATTTTCATCCACTGGTATTACTGCCGAAACCGTCCAAGTTAGTGCCACAGAGGGAGTATCAGTTATTTCAACTGGGGATGGACTTCAATTAGCTGCTCAGTCTGGAACTGGAAATATCGATGTGGAAAATACCGGAGGTTTAGTAATTAGTGAGCTTGCGAATATCCAAGGTATTCAATTCACTGATGCTACCGCAACGGGCAAAGTTTCACTCTTAGCTCAAAGTCCGCTTACGATTAATGCAGCAATTGATGCCAAGGCGGGAGAAGTTTTACTTGTCGCTTCTGGTTCTGATACCACCGATGATGTTACCATAAATAGTAATGTTGTAGGAGCCAGTGTGGATGTATATGCTGGTGATAGTATTGCAGTAACCAGTGATGCTATCATTGATAGCCCTTCATTTGAACTTAATGTTGGAACAAATTATGATATCGCTACTGGCTCGACTTCAACTGGGTCTTCCAGTGCTGGATTGAGCCTTTCAAACACCGCAGGTTTGGAGAAAATCGAGATTCCCTCGATTGGTTTGATTACTGGTAAAGGAAGAATTACCGAATTCTCTTCCGATGGAATCACTTTCATGGATGATTATTTCAATGCCCTTAATCCCGTCCTTGAACAGTCTGTAAAACTAGATGAGATTGGTATAACTGGATCCGTGGAAAGTGAACTCTATAATTTTGTCAATACTGACAATTCCGGTTCTATCGAAATCGAAAAGAAGAAGTAACTTACCTCTAAGCGATTACGGTATTTCCGTTGTCGCTTTTGTTTAGGTTTTCCAAGCAATCAACCGCATGTTTAGCCCAATCTCTTGGTTTTTCATGACTTCCTGCTGCGTCGCCAAAACAGGAACGAAGCATGTCGGTATCTATTACTCCGGGGTTGAGTGCTACCGTTGACAGATTAGATGGCAGTTCTTGAGCCAAGGCACGAGTTAATCCTTCAATGGCCCATTTGCTCGCACAATATGGCGCAACCTCTGCCGCGGTGGATTGACCCCAGTATGAACTAAAATTCACAATTAATCCCTGATTCAATCCTTTCATTTTCGGTAAAAAAGCTTTGATCATATTATGGGTACCGCAGACATTTACCTTAAAAACTTCAAGAAATTCATCCTCAGAAACTTGATGTAACCGAGCATTGGAGTTAATTTTACCAGCATTGTTGACCAAGAGAGTAGGGGACCCTAAATTTTCAATCACTTCCTCGGAAAAAGTTAAGACTTGTTTAAGGTTGGTAATATCTACGCTTCGGAAGAAGTGCGAATTTGATAGTTGCGAGCCTAATTTAATCAATGCAGATGTTGTGCGTGCACAACCGGCCACCTGCCAACCCCGTTGATCAAATTCAATGGATAGGGCCTTTCCAAGACCCTTGGATACACCGGAAATACATACCGTTTTAGGGTTCACTTAATCCTTATCATTACTTGGTAAAGCGGGATCTTCATAACCCACGCTCCCTGGTCCTTTATGATGAGGGGGTTGTCTGGAAAGATTCCAATGTGCATACAACCAAATCGTGGCAAATAATGAACCAAGCAAAATTATTACCACCCATTCAAACTTAGTTTTTTTTGGCAAACTCAAAGATCCAGATTTTGAAAATTAAAAAATTCTGTAATGGTGGGAGATACTGGAGTCGAACCAGTGACCTCATGCGTGTCATGCATGCGCTCTAACCAACTGAGCTAATCCCCCATTGATTGAAAATACATAATCTATAAACCAAAAATGAAGTGTCAACTTCCATGATGATCTAAGATTTTGATATCAGCACTTTACGACTTTAATTAGTGTATATATTATGAAGTAATTATGAAAAAAGCTCTCGTTACTGGCATCACTGGACAAGATGGGTCATACTTGGCTGAATTACTTCTGGAAAAAGGATATGAAGTGCATGGAATTGTACGTCGTGCCTCCACTTTCAATACCGACCGTTTAGAGCATATCTACAAAGATCCTTTGGTTGATAACACCAATCTTTATTTGCATTATGGCGACTTGGCAGACGCTGTACAATTAGTCAAATTATTGTATGATTTACAGCCCGACGAAATCTACAACTTAGGTGCCCAAAGTCATGTAAGGGTTTCTTTTGATATTCCTGAATATACCGGTGATGTAACGGGCGTGGGTGCAGTGAGGATATTGGAAGCGATTCGAGAAGCTGGTTTAGTCGGGAAAGTCCGCTTTTACCAAGCATCTTCTTCTGAAATGTTTGGAAAGGTGCAGGAAGTTCCGCAAGTAGAAACTACTCCTTTCTGGCCTCGTTCTCCCTATGCTTGTGCTAAGGTGTATGCACATTGGCTTACCGTGAACTACAGGGAGTCCTATGGTATGCATGCGAGTAGTGGAATATTATTTAATCATGAATCGCCCCGGCGCGGAGAGACTTTTGTAACCCGTAAAATTACCCGAGCGGCAACCCGAATTAAGCTTGGATTGCAAAATAAGTTAATTCTTGGAAATTTGGATTCGAAAAGAGATTGGGGATACGCCAAGGAATATGTCGAAGCTATGTGGTTGATGCTCCAACAGGATCAACCAGATGACTTTGTGATTGCCACTAATGATACGCACACAGTTCGAGAATTCCTCGAGGAGACCTTTGCTCATTTGGATATGGATTGGAATGAATTTGTTGGCTTTGATAAAAAGTACGAGCGACCAGCAGAGGTTGATCTTTTGATCGGGGATCCCAAAAAAGCTAGAGAAAAACTTGGGTGGGAGCCGAAAACTTCTTTTAAGGAACTGGTTGCTCTGATGGTTGATGCTGACATGAAGTTAGCTGAGCAAGAGAAGACATTAGCTGAAGCTAATCTTTCTTAGGGATGACTAAAATTTTCATAAGCGGTCATCGCGGGATGGTTGGGTCCGCACTCATTCGTAACTTACAAAAAGACAACAAGGATTGGAATCTTATTGTAAAGACGAGGGATGAATTAGATCTCTGTAACCAAAACCAGGTAGAAGATTTTTTTCTGAAAGAAAATCCGGAAGTGGTAGTGAATGCTGCTGCTAGAGTAGGCGGAATTCATGCGAATTCTTCCTATCCAGCGGAATTTATTCATGAAAATCTTATCATTAATACTAATCTTATCCATTCTGCATGGAAACATGGAGTGGAGCGTTTTTTAAACCTTGGTAGTTCATGCATTTACCCATGCCAATCCAAGCAACCTATCAAGGAAGAATATTTATTAACTGGTCCCCTGGAAAAAACCAATGAAGCTTATGCTCTGGCAAAGATTGCAGGTCTGGAAATGTGCAAGCATTATCGTAACCAATATGATGTGCTTTTTCATAGTGCTATGCCGACTAATTTATATGGTCCTGGGGATAATTATCACCCTGAAAACTCTCATGTTTTACCAGCTTTAATTCGAAGGTTTCACGAGGCCAAAGAAAAAGGTCTAGAGAAGGTATTTATTTGGGGTACGGGCAAGCCAAGGCGCGAGCTCATGCATGTAGAAGATCTTGCAAACGGAATTCTTTTCTTATTGGGATTAGACTCTCCACCGGATTGTTTGAATCTAGGGACAGGAGTGGATCATTCTATTTTTTGTATCGCTGAGCTAGTTAAAGAGACCGTGGGCTTTAAGGGCGAGATTACTATGGATGAGAGCAAGCCAGATGGTATGCCATTAAAAAGACTGGATGTTTCCCTTGCCAGAACCCTTGGTTGGTCCGCATCGATTTCATTGGAAGAGGGAATACATAGTGCCTACAACGATTTTCTTGAATCCCTTCGGTCCAACACCGCAAGGTTATAAAGATTTACTTATTCGAACTCCTTCCGGAAGTTGATTAATTCGCTTTTTATTTCACGCACTTCATAACGAAGGGCTTCGACTTCTTCCTTCAAGTCCTTAAATTCCTCAAGATTTTCACTCAACAGATCCAAGCGTTTGTCTGCCGTTGGCAAGAATACAGGTTTCGATCCCTCTACTTCTTCAATTTTGGGTAGCGGGGCAAGTTTATGAAACCATCTTCTCTCTTTTCTTCCGGGAATCGGGTCCATTAATTCGGTAAGGGATGGGTCTCTTTCTGATAATTCTGTTAAGGTATCTTCGACATCAGAAAGACCATCAAAATGAAACATCCGACCGGCTCGAGTGTTTAACTCCCCAGTAGTTTGAGGTCCTCGATTGAGCAACTCTGCAAGTAGTGCTCTCTCAGCTTTGATCAAATCGAGTTCTTTTTCTGCGTTATGTTGAAATTTTGGCACTCTTGAACCAACTAGATCAACGCGGAAGGCGAGTCTTTTGCTTCTTAATTCTTCGATTGCCACAGATACTTCTTCTTCGGAGAGTTCAGATTTTGGGTTCCGATTATTTTTTTGATTACAGGCATTGGTGAGCCCATTTAGAGTCATGGGGTAATATTCTGGAGTGGTTAATTCTTTTTCGAT
>DEYT01000057.1 GCA_002364975.1 Opitutia bacterium UBA3151
AGACTATCCACGATCGTAATACCAATATTGAGCGAGGCCGTTGCCGCAGGTGAGGGGGCGTTGCAAATACTTATAAACCGATCATTTTCTTGGATCAAAAAGTCATCGACCAACGCGCCTTTGGGTGAAACAGCCTGAGCTCGAATACCGGCTGGAGCAGAAGTCAGATGTTCCGCTTCAATTTCGGGGATTAGTCTACGCAGGGCTTTTACAAATGCCCCTTTATTGTATGAACGCCACATTTCACCCCAGCCCATTTTCCAATGTTTCATCGCCATTTTTTGAAAGCCAGGGTAAAAAATAGATTCGAGAAGGTCCTTCAAATTAAGGTCAAATTTCCCATAGGCTTCCCTCCCGAAGGCAAGAACCGCATTGGGCCCACACTCAACCGTACCATTAATCATCCGTGTAAAATGGACCCCAAGGAATGGAAATTCTGGATCGGGTACCGGGTATATCAGGTTCTTGCAAAGATGCACCGCATCTTTGGTGAGCTCAAAATACTCGCCTTTGAAGGGTACGATTTTGGCAGGTGGCTTTTGTCCTCCAAATTGAGTGATTCGGTCGGAGTGTAGGCCTCCACAATTAATCGCAAATTTACATTCGATCTCTTCCAGATCGGTTTGAATAATAAAGCCATTTGAGCGATTTTGAATACCCGTAACTGGATGTCCGAGTAAGATTTGATTCTCTTCCTTTTCTGCAATCAGTTCGCCAAGTCGAAGGCAGACTTGTTTATAATCAACGATTCCACATTCGGGGACATGGATGGCCTGAACCCCCGCCACATGAGGCTCAATTTCAAGCATTTCTTCCCGGGAAATCATTTTACAGTTCACTCCATTTTGCTGACCCCGTTGATAGATATTCTGCAAACGAGGGACTTCTTCATTCATGATGGCAACAATGATTTTTCCGCATAGCTCATGTTCAATCCCTTGTTCTCTGCAGAATTGTTCGATCGCTTTTTTACCGTTCCGGCAATTGATCGCTTTGAGGGAACCCGGTTTGTAATAAATTCCGGTATGTAAAACACCCGAGTTGTGTCCGGTTTGATGTTTGGCCAGTTGGCTTTCCTTTTCAATGACCGCAAGGCTAAGCCATGGATACCTCAGGGAAAGCTGGTAAGCGGTAGCTAAA
This sequence comes from Opitutia bacterium UBA3151, assembly GCA_002364975.1. Taxonomy (GTDB): domain Bacteria; phylum Verrucomicrobiota; class Verrucomicrobiia; order Opitutales; family Seribacteraceae; genus Seribacter. Next base: position 1,141 of record DEYT01000057.1, read on the forward strand.
CCAACAATTCCACCTCCGATAACGCAAAGATCAAATTTCATTATTTTAATTTATCCGAATGCCCAAGTGGTTTTAATCGAAATTCGCACGGTATTTTCCAAAATCTGACTCCAGTTCCAAGGGCTTTGCTATCTAGAAAAATATTATAGATTTTGTCGCTTAGTCATCGGCACTGGCTGAAGCCAGTGCTTTCCAGTTTTCAATCGCGTTGGATGGGGAATTTGAAACATGATCGCGACCCTTTTTGCTAATCGCTTTACCTTGTGGAGAAATGACAACAAGGGTGGGGATGGACGCAACCTGAAATTTTTCAGAAAGCGAGAGGCTGACATTGGAATCAATGGGCACGGTTAACCACTTCATCTTGGCCTCCTTGATGTAGTTAAATTGTTCTTCCTGATCGTAGTCAGAACTCACAAAAACAACTTCAAAATCTTCAACATTTTTATTTCTAAACTCCACAAGTTTGGGAGTGAATTCCTGACAGGGAGGACACCAATAAGCGGAAAAATAAATCCCAAGGAATTTTCCCTCAAGATTAGAACTATTAATTTTTTCTCCTACATGGTTCAATAGTTCGCCATCAAATTCAGAGAGCGAAAAAGGAATATCGATGGGAATCTCTTGGCTACAATTTGAAAATAAGAATAGACCAACAAAAAGTCCTATTAGATATTTTTTAGTTTTAAAAAAGGATGTAAACATTTCTTGAAACTACGAAAAATCTATTCAACTTGCGAGAGATAACAAGAGTCCGATGTTTTTTCTTGCTTTGTAACCTGGTTTGTTAAATGGATATTCGCTTGTCCAATAAATCCCTAATTAACAACTGTATATGAGCCTCTATAGTTTAAAACTTCATAATGCAATGTGGCCCGGACTCGTCGGAAAAGGTGACGGGGAAGGGGAAGAACCTCCCATAAGCCTCGAGCATATGCTGGAATTAACCGCGAATGCCAATGTGGATGGTCGTAAGTTCGACGGCATCGATTATTTCTTATTTCTGCCTCATACCAATCCTGAAGCCAGTGATGATGAGTTAAAGCAAACTGCAGATTTAATTGCGAGTAAAGGGTTTGATATTGGCTCGCTGGTTGCCCCAGTATGGCCCGGCACCATTGGAGATTCTGCAATGGGTACGGATGAACAGCAACAGATGTTTCTGGATGCAGTCACCATGGCTTGTAGGGTTGCAAAAATATTTAATGAGCATGGTGCCCGAAAAGGCGGTGTTATCCGGATTGATTCAGCTGAATTTGGGGTCGAGAAATGGAAATCGAACCCAGGAGAAGGAACTGCCCGTATTGTCGATACCTTTAAAAAGGCAGCTAATATAGCCGCCGATCACGGAGAACGGCTTGCTGCAGAGGGTGAAATTTGTTGGGCGGGAATGCATAGCTGGAAAGATGTTCTGGATCTTCTTGAAGGGGTAGGCATGCCCGAGACTTTAGGTTTTCAAGCTGATTTGGCTCATACCTATTTGTATCTTATGGGTTACAATGCACCCGAGCATGCCTTGCTGCAAGAAGGTCATTCCGACGAAGAATTTTATGCCGCTTATGAAAAAATGACGGACAAACTTCGACCTTGGACGATTGATTTTCATGTGGCTCAAAATGATGGGGAAGTACACGGAGCAGGAGCTCATGATAAAACTGGCAAGCATTGCCCTGCTGACGACCCCAATGGTAGGTTAGACATCACCAAATGTTCTCGGTATTGGCTTAAAGATTTTCAAGATCGGGACATGAAACATATTTGTTGGGACGGATGCATGTTCTCCAATGCAACTCTCGAAAATCCTAATACCTGGAATGCTATTCTCAAAGCGATGATTGATGTAGTTTCTGAATAATTTAAGAGATTTCCCCCATAAGGGCTTTATGATTGAAAGCCCTTTTTTGGCTCCCTTATCTTCATTAAAAAGCAGAGATATTTTAGTAGCTGATTTTACATAAAATTAAATTTATTCAATTTTTCTTAAAGCA
>DEYT01000055.1 GCA_002364975.1 Opitutia bacterium UBA3151
GCACAGTATTATCATTTCAATGAGCCAAGAAAATGGATAAATTCCGGCGGCTTAGGAACGATGGGCTTCGGACTACCTGCTGCCATGGGCGTAAAATTTGCTTTTCCAGACGAAACTGTTGCCTGTATTACCGGAGAGGGCAGTATACAAATGTGCATTCAAGAACTTTCGACTTGTACTCAATACGGTTTACCCATCAAGATTATCAACCTTAATAACAGAGCCCTTGGCATGGTAAAACAATGGCAAGACATGCAATATGGTGGAAGATATTCAAGTATTCTTTACGAGGACTCTTTACCTGATTTTGTAAAATTAGCGGAATCTTTCGGTCACGTTGGTATGAAAGTTGAAAAACTCTCTGAATTAGAAGCTGCAATGGAAGAGTGTTTTTCTTTAAAAGATAAATTAGTTTTTCTCGACGTTTATGTTGATCCAGATGAGCACGTCTATCCTATGTTAAAAGCTGGCGGGGATATGTCAGAAATGTTTTTAAGCAAAACAGAAAAAACTTTTAAATGAATCACATTGCTTTGCTTTTAGAAAACCAACCTGGAGCATTATCTCGAGTGATTGGCTTATTCTCTCAAAGGGGATACAACATCGATTCTCTTTCCGTGGCTCCAACTCAGGATGAAACATTATCAAGATTGACCATGACAATTGGTGACGAAGGCGCGGACATCAATCAAATCTTAAAACAACTTTATAAATTAGTAGATGTGGTTATGGTTCAAAATTTAAGTGAAGCAGATTCTCTAACTTTAGAATTAGCCATTATTAAATTAAAAAAATCTAAGACAGAAGTTGAAAGTTTGATTAATCCTTTCTCATTGGAAAAAGAAATCCTAGATGATAAAGATAATTACACTGTCTTTAAGGTATTGGGCAATACCGAGGTTATCGAGCAGTTATTATCTTCCTTGAAAGAAGAAGAATTTTTAGAAGTAACAAGATCAGGTACATTGGGCATAACTAAAGGAGATGAGTCTCTGGCAACCAATGACCAGACTACTATTTCTTACAAATAATTTAAGGAGAAAAAAATGGAAGTTTATTACGATAAAGATGCGCAGTTAGATCTTTTAAAAGATAAAACAATTGCTGTGATTGGCTATGGTTCTCAAGGACACGCGCATGCTAACAATTTAAAAGACTCTGGTTTTAATGTCATTATTGGTCTTCGCGAAGGCTCTGGTTCAGCAGAAAAAGCAAAAGGTGCTGGGTTTGAAGTGATGGATAATAAAGCTGCAGCTGCAGCAGCTGATTTCGTCATGATGCTTATTCCTGATGAAAAGCAAGGCAAAACCTATGCTGAAGAAATTGAGCCAAATTTAAAAGAGGGTGCTACTTTAGCTTTTGCACATGGTTTCAACATCCATTATGGGCAAATTAAACCAAGAGCTGATTTGGATGTAGTAATGATTGCTCCGAAGGGTCCGGGACATACCGTTCGTGGCCAATATCAATCAGGAGCTGGAGTTCCTTGTTTGGTTGCGATTCATCAAGACGCATCTTCACAAGCACTTGATAACTCTGTGGCTTATGCATCTGCCATTGGTGGCGGAAGAGCAGGGATCATCAAAACTACCTTCAAAGATGAAACTGAAACGGATTTATTCGGTGAACAAGCAGTGCTTTGTGGTGGATTAACTTCTTTAATTCAAGCAGGTTACGAGACTTTAGTCGAAGCAGGCTATCCGCCAGAAATGGCATACTTTGAATGCGTTCACGAAGTAAAACTAATTGTTGATTTAATTTATGAAGGTGGTTTGGCTAACATGCGCTATAGCATTTCCAATACTGCTGAATATGGCGACTATACTTCTGGACCAAAGGTGGTTACAGAAGAAGCCAAGCAGGCTATGAAAAAAATTCTAGATCGAATTCAAAATGGAGAATTTGCTGATGAATTTGTGACCGATGCGAGAAAGAGTAATGGTCCAGAGGGTGGCCCTGAAATGGAGAAGTACCGTCGCGAATCCAGAGAACACCCTATTGAAAAAGTCGGCGCAGAACTCCGAGGCATGATGCCTTGGATTGAAGCCAACAAATTGGTAGATAAGTCTAAAAATTAAAAAGTTTTAGGTTTCCTCTTTGGAAATATCTTTCAGTTGTTTCATTAAATTGAAGTGACTATCATCGCGCATGGGTAGAAAGTCGTGATCGTAAGCTTTCTCTGGATGCTCTCTCACTCTCTTGTCTAAAGCCTTAGCGTCAGGACCAATTAAGATTCGCCATTGTTTGGCTTTGACACCATCCAAAATTACTTTAGCTGCAGCTTCGGCAGAGGTAATGGCTTTTTCTTTAAACTCTTTTTGTCTTTTCATAACCGATTCACGAAACATTTCTAGAGATAAGTTATGCACTGGAGCTCCCACTTTAATCCAAGCATCTTTCATCACTTGGAGCTCTTCATCATCAAGATCAACCAAATCTTTTTGTCCCAATACTTTTCCAGAATTTTCACTGATTGAAGTACCAATGTGTCCTGGCATTACAAGCGATACCCCAAGGTGAGGCGCATTGATACGAAAGTCATTGATCAAAGCTTCGGTGAAACCTTTCACGGCAAATTTTGCTGCAGAATAAGAAGTATGCGGTTGGGAATGTCCAAGGGTTGCCCAAAAACCATTAACACTACTAGTATTTATCAAATGACCTTCATCGCTCTTTAATAAAGCATCCATAAAGGCTCTAGAACATAAATACACACCATCCCAACAAATTTTAAAAGTTCTTTCCCACTCGTCTATATTGGAAAGAACGAAACTTGCTCCACCCCCAATACCAGCGTTGTTAAAAAGTAAATTGATGTGATCAGTTTCTTGTTGTTCTAATACCTCATCCCTAAATCTCATAACATCTGCTTCAGACGAAACGTCACATAAATGCTTGGTAATTTTTACATTAGGGTATTTTTTTGATGCTTCTTTGAAGGTCTCTTCCATATTTTCTTCAATGACA
>DEYT01000026.1:0-722 GCA_002364975.1 Opitutia bacterium UBA3151
TTTCCTCTTCTTACTTTTGAATGATAAGGCTTTGGGGTTAAAGCTAACATCTGTTCAAAATCACAGGCTCTTGGAAACTCCGCTGTAAAATAAACCAATTCTTTTGCCAAAGGGGCAAGAAGTCTAATCAAATCAAAGGCTCGATCTCCTCCCATTGCGGCAAGCCAAACCTTGAAAGGCGATTGGAAGACCTCAAGGTTTTCTTTCAAACATTCAACCCCACCTTGGTTGTGACAGGCATCTAAAATAATCTTAGGGCTTTCTCTTAGCTTCTGCCACCTACCGGGTAGCACCACCTTTTTCAACCCTTTTTCAGTGTCTTCATTGGATACAGCAAATTTAGTTTTAAGTAACTCCACAGCCGTGCTTGCTAGAGCTGCGTTCCTTCTTTGATAATTTCCGACCAAATTAGTTTCCGGACATTGCTCAATGGAGAGATTTAGGTCTTCAACATTCGCATTTTTCTGTTTGGATATCTTTTTAATTTCTTGGTTTGCTTCCTGTGATAACCAACCGGTAACTACGGGAACATTGTTTTTTATAATTCCTCCCTTTTCTCTAGCAATATCTGAAATTCGATGACCTAAAATTTCACAATGATCCAGAGAAATACTGGTTATGATAGATAATTCAGGGGTGACGACATTGGTCGAATCTAACCGTCCACCTAATCCCGTTTCTAGAATCGCTAAATCAACTTTACTTTCTTTAAATCGTAAAAA
>DEYT01000026.1:1147-4743 GCA_002364975.1 Opitutia bacterium UBA3151
CATCGGCATATTTTCCCCATTCACCTGAACCCGTTCTCCTAGCTCAATTAGGTGCGGAGAAGAAAAAAGACCGACTTTATAACCATTGCTCTGGTATATTGAATTAAGCATAGCACACACAGATCCCTTTCCATTAGTCCCGGCAACATGGATGACAGGATAAGAACCCTGTGGGTTATTGAGTCGATCCAATAGAATCCGCATTCGCTCAAGCCCGAAAGAAGAACCTTTATTTCGAAGTTTGTATAGGTAATCCAAAAACATTTTCATTTGAAGAAATACCCCGAACCATAGGGTGCTCTAGGAAGATTTTAGAAGGAAGACTACTTTTTCGTAGACTTTCTTCTTGTGGTTGGCTTTTTTGCAGCGATTTTGGAAACAGGTAATCTCTTGGGAGCTGCAGGTTTGGTTCGCTTTTTCCTAGGAGACTTACTTGGTAGGGCATGCCCCAAATGTCCAATCAAGGTAACCAATTTATCTCTCATTTGATGCCGATGTACAATTTGATCAATCAAGCCGCGATCTAATAAAAACTCTGCTGTCTGAAAGCCCTCCGGCAGATCCGCCCTGGTCGTTTCCTTGATTACACGACGCCCTGCAAAACCTATCAAAGCCTTCGGTTCCGCAATAATAATGTCTCCTAAAGTAGCAAAACTTGCCATAACACCTGCCATGGTTGGATTTGTCAGAACTGAAAAATATGGAATCCTAGCTTTTGACAAGCGAGCCAATGCAGCACTGGTCTTGGCCATTTGCATCAAACTTAAAATCCCTTCATACATTCTCGCTCCACCCGAAGCGGATACTACCACAACTGGAATTTTCTGTTCCAATCCACGCTCAATGGCACGGGTAATTTTTTCGCCGACCACAGAGCCCATACTTCCCCCAAGAAAACGAAAATCCATTACCGCTAAACTAACGGGAAAACCTCCCATTTTTGCGATTCCAGAAATAACTGCATCTTCGAGTGTTGTTTTCTTTTTATTCTGTTCAAGTTTGTCTTTATAAGAGGCAAGCCCTTTAAAATTCAAAGGATCTGTTGAGGTCAAATTTGCATCGTATTCTACGAAACTTCCTTCATCTACAAGAGAGTGAATTCGGTCAGGTGCCGCTAAGGGAAAATGATAATCACTGGAGGGAACAACCATAAGGTTTTTCTTTAACTCCTTTGCAAAAACCATTTCACCAGAATCTGGACATTTCGTCCAAACCCCCTTAGGAACTCCTTCCTTGGCTTTTACGCTTACAGTTGAATATTTTGGTTTTCCGAAAAATGCCATAAATCAAAAAATTAAGTTTTATCCGTGACCCAAGGTGGCGACTTCAACATTGAAGATCCCTGCTTCATTCCAAGCTTTTGTGCAGGCATCAAGGGTAGCTCCAGTGGTAAAAACATCATCAATTAGTACGATCTTGTAAATTGAATCCAAACAAACTCCAGGCTTAAGTGCAAAAGCATTTTTTACATTCTTTTTACGTTCCTTTTTTTCCAGCCTTGTCTGTGTTGGGGTATTTCGAGTCCGTTTCATAAAATCGCCGACTTCTACAACTGAACCTAAGTCCTTCTTGATTGCGTGGGCAATCCAGAGACTTTGATTAAATCCTCGCTTGGATTCCCTTCTGCGATGCAACGGAACCGGAACCAAATGAGCCCCTTTTAAAAAATCGCGGTACCCAGCACAGCGATCGAGCCAATGGGGCATATCATTAAGGACATCACGGGCACCCTGATATTTGATTGCGTGAATCACTCCCTTCCCCACGTCATCTAGGATGAACATACATTTCCCCCGATTGAAGGAATAGCTATGCTTTCTGCAATTGGAGCATACCAATCCCTGATATTCAACGGAATGCATCGGGATGCCACAGTATTTACATGTGCTTCCACCCACCCATGCAACTTCATCGAGGCACTCCAAGCAGGCATAATATCCTTCATCCATCTTGGGGGGAGAAGAGCAAACAGGACAACTCCCTGGAAAAAACACATCCATAATGTCATCAACTAGTACTCGGAGGAATTTCATACTTTTTTATTTTGAAGATGGTAAAAAACTTTTTCTAGGCAAAGCCCTTTAGCCGGGGCACTTACCACCCTCTCCGTGCGAATTTTGGATTTTAAAAAAATTTCAATCTCATCCGTCTTAAGTTTGCCCGTCCCAACATCGAGCAACGCACCCACCATGCTTCGAACCATCTTGTAAAGAAAACCACTGCCTTCCAACACAACATGAACCTCTTCCTTTTCCTTTAAAACCTCTACCTTCCAAACCTTTCTTACATTGGATTCCAGTTTTTCAGCTTCCCCACGACTTACCGAAAAAGCAGAAAAATCATGTTCTCCGATAAAATACTTTGCAGCTTCTTGCATAGCAGCAAGATTGACTTTTTTTTCTTTTAAAGAGTAAACAAATCGATCGGCTTCGGGCATAGCCCAGCCCAAAAATAAACGATATCGATATCTTTTACCTCGAGCCGATAGCAAAGCGTGAAAATCGTTTGTCTCTTCCTTAAGTTCAAGGGGGGATATCCCGGTGGGGAAATAGGTTCTCATCGCTTGCAAGAGAGATTGGAGCGGGTGCATCCAGGGTGCATCAAAATGAAAGACTTGCCCTATCGCATGAACTCCAGCATCCGTTCGTCCCGAACCGATAGTACGAATAGGGCTGCCAAAAATCTTCTCTAGTGCCTCTTCTATTTTATCCTGTACTGCATGACCATTTGGTTGCTTTTGCCAACCTGCGAATTCAGTGCCATCGTAGGCACACATGCAACTCCACCTTTTCGGTTCACCATCTGGTATGCCTCGAGTCATCAGCATTAGGAAAAGGTAAGCTCATTATCTCTGGTATCCCTGCTTAGAAAATCTTTTAGGATTAAACAAGCAGCGGTCGCATCCACTTTACCACTTTTTAAAGTTTTTTTGGATTTAGCATTTCTACCCAATGCTTCCTCGGCCGCATGACTTGTGAGTCGTTCATCCGCACGATGAACCGGTAATGCAAAGCTTGCCTTCAAAATTTTAACAAACTGATCAACTTCCTCCGTTCTTTTCCCTTTCCTTCCATCCATGTGCAAGGGATAACCGATGACAATCTGGTCAATCTTGCGCTCTATGATTTCTTTTCTCAATTGATCCAGGCACGTGTCAAAGTCAGTGCCCCGAATTGCTTTTATAGGTAAGGCAATCCCAAGGGCATCAGCCCAGGCAAGGCCGATACGCTTGGTTCCATAATCAATCCCAAGATAAGTAGGCATTGGATTAAGCTAACTAAATTAAGATAGTTCAGGATGTTTATTGGAAACATCTTGAGCAAGTTTCTTCACTTGCTGTGCACAATCTTTATGACAGACCATGGTTGCATCCGCGGACTGGACCACGATTAAATCCTTTACTCCGAGCAGGGTCACACAATGCCCTGCTTCCGCAAAGGAAAGGTTATTGGCCGCGTCGATGGCAACCCCATGTCCTTTAAAAACATTCCCTTTTTCATCGGCGGGGTAATGGCGGGCGATCGCAGGCCATTCGCCTACATCATCCCAGTCAAAATCAGATTCCAACATTACAACCCGCTCTGCATTTTCCATCA